>NZ_JBHSNQ010000047.1:0-11719 GCF_042655065.1 Ureibacillus suwonensis | reverse complement strand
CGCCCTTGTTGGTTCGAAATCAAACCATTGACGTGTTTGTCAAGAGCGATTGCGGCGGCATTTCCTCTAGTTTCGCTAGATCACATCCCTCCAAAACTAAGTTTTCATAGATTTTTTGACACTACCAGTTGTTTGGAATCAGGGGTTGGACATCGATGGATTATTTTGGATGAAAGGTACAAATCCCCCCTTTCGACTTGAAAATCAAGTGCTGTGCTTTTTGGGTTTCGAGGTATTTTGTAGGGAAAACGTTTCCATCATTGCGGCTATTGTTTCAATCCTATGCATGAAAGGGCTTGGACTATGAAGATATTTCTTTAAAAAGTCTAAAAGAATTAAATGGGGACAAGGGGCAAGATGAAAGGATTTTATCATTGTAAACGATGAATGGAGTTTACCGATTGGATCAAGCGAAACCATATTCATTATTTCATTATGATTGTAACGTTTTGGATTTTTTCCGTCTAAAAAATATAGATTATCCAAAAAGGTCTTAACCGAAAAACTTTATATATTTTAAAAAGTTTTGGAGTGGTTCATTTTTTCTTTTCAAAAATATAGGCTGAAACATAACGAGCTTCAAGAGGTATTAAAAATTTAGAACAGCCCATGAAATTTCGTTACAAAATTTCATGGGCTGTTTTCATTTTATTAAGAAGGTTTTGTCCCACCCTCAATCCGTACGAACTGCCGCGTTTCTAAATCAAAAAAATTTGTTTGTTAACGCTCCCGGTTCCTAGTCGCGGAAGTAACGGGTGGAAAGTTATACAAACATTACAATTAAATATCCCTTTAGATTTATATAAACATGAATTGTTCTTTTAACCAATGGTATGTTTATATGCACAAGTCCATACAATTATACATTTTGGACTCATGCTGAATAAAGATAAAAACATAATAAACTTGTCTTGCAGATTATAGGTATCTTGAGCCAGAAAGACTGACCATTCAAAATCCCCGGACCAATTCAATTTCAATCCACTTTCTTACACTATTGATAAACCAAATTTTCGAACAGCTTTTCAAATCATCCAAGGTCAAAACCTTTTCCTGAATCTTCTCCGCTTTCAACAGATGCTCACGGAAAGTGCCTGCAAGGAGCCCGCTTTTGACAGGCGGCGTCCACAGTTTCCCGTCGATTTCCAACACGACATTCCCGTTGATGAACTCTGTCAATTCCCCTCTTTCATTCCATAGCAGAACATCAAAAATTTCATCTGACGCCGGCTTGAACTGCTCATAAATATCCCGATTCGTCGTTTTGTGATATAAAAATAAATGTTCCGAATGGATTGGGCTTTTGGCAAGAATCGCTTTTTTCGGAGACTGCATTTTCACAATCGGCTGACCTTCGATTATACAAGCACCGTTTTGCTCCAATAGCAATCGCACTTTCCATTGGCCGGAAGGATTCGTTTTGGCAAATTCCTTCAGCTTCTTTTCCACTTCATCCGTGTTGACGGCATACTGAAAATAAGTTGCCGATTTCTTCAAACGGTTCAAATGCTCCTCCAGGAGAAAATACTCGCCGTTATCCAATAGCAAACTCTCCAGCAATTGGAACGCTTTTTCTTCCCTGTTCAGAAAAGCGCATTTGGCAAGAACTTCATGAAATTCGTCTTCAGCGGTGGAGTCCCAAGTAATGCCCCCACCGACACCATAAGTGGCCTTCCCTGTCTGATGGTCGATCACTACTGTCCGAATGGGCACGTTAAAAATGGCTTCTTGATCGGGCGTGATGTATCCAATAGCCCCGCAATACACTTCCCGGGGTGATTTTTCCAGCTGTGAGATGATATCCATTGTGCTGGCTTTTGGAGCCCCTGTAATGGAGCCGCAAGGAAAGATGGCTTTAAATACATCCACCAGTTCCGCATCTTGTTTCAACTTCGCCGTCACAGTCGAAGTCATTTGATGCACCGTCGGATATTGTTCGATTTCAAATAATTTGTCCACTTTCACCGTTCCCGTTTCCGCAACGGCTCCTACATCATTCCGCAGCAAATCCACAATCATTACATTTTCCGCACGGTTTTTTTCGGAATGATACAGCCAATTTGCCCGTTCCAGATCCTCTTCAAAGGTTTTTCCCCTTTTCACCGTACCTTTCATCGGCCGGGTTGTGATGTGATTTCCTTTCATATGGAAAAACAATTCGGGAGAGGCGGACAGGATGCTGTGTTCCCCTGTATGTATATAAGCACAAAAATTTGCCTTTTGGGCTTTTTTCATTTTATCAAATAAGGCAAAAGCGTCCCCTTGAAAGCGGGCATGTAATCGGATCGTATAATTCGTCTGGTAAGTGATCCCCTTTGCAATGGCGTCTTTAATGGATTGAATGGCTTCCCGATATTCCGATTCATTCGTATCAGGCTCCCACTCCGTCAATGAATAGGAACCTTGACTTGCCATCACTTGATATGTAGGTTCTTTATAAAGGCCGAACCACAACAAAGGCATCTGATAATCCGCCTTTGTTTTTAATGAAGAGTCGAAAGCCGGGGCGCTCTCATAAGATAAAAACCCCGCCGCATAATACCCTTTCTTTACCCATTCTTGCACTTCTTGAAGACAAGTTAACACTTCATGCATTTGGCTGGCAGAAATGATTTTTTCCGGATGAAGAAAAGCAATAGGCTCAATCATTCCATTCGATTTTGCAAATTCGAAATAGAGAAATGGCGTTAGTTCGTTCATGAATCATTTCCTTTTCTGTTTAGAAATTTCTATACATAGTATAGTAAAATTGTGTGTTATTGCAAATTTTTATTTTTTATCAACCATGAATCCAACAGCTTTGAGAAGAGAAAAGATGTGGCTGATTCATGCATAAATCAAGCAGGATATTAGCCAAAGATGGCACAATAATAGTCATTCTGCTTCAAATTTGTAAACATAATAGCCAGAGGAGGAAAAAAGGGAATACTGAGAGGCGATAATAGTCAAATTGAGGAAGATATTAGTCATTTCTTCAAAGATAATAGTCAATCTTAAGAAGATAATAGCCATTGTGGAAAAATAGGGAATACTGAGAGGCGATAATAGTCAAAGTTGATTCGATAATAGCCAAAATGCCAAGGATAATAGTCAAACTTGGCAAAATAATTGCCAAAGCATTAGAAAAGAGCGAATGAGAAAGCCAATCATCATTCTCATTCGCTCTTTTGAATAAACCCACGTTTTCTAGAACAAAGACATTTGTTCCTTTTCTGTTAGTCTTTCCAACGCTTCCGGTTCATGGTCGCGGAAGTATGCGTGGTGGAGCCATTTTTCCGTTGTGACGATTTGTTTATTGGCTTGTTTGGCTTCACGGAGTTTGCAGCTATAAATTACAGGGAAATAATCCCGCAAAAACTTCCCTTCCGCATGGGCGGTCAATGCGATGATTTGAAATCCCAATTGTTCCGCAACAAAGAAAACCGGACTGAGCACATGATCGCTCGATGCTTTGCCGAATGGATTGTCCAAAATCACCACCCGGCTGTGCTTCATGTTTGTTTTTTGATGCTGTTTCTTTTCAGCGACGTATTTTAACAAGCCCAAAAACAACGTCATATTTTTGCTCCATTTTTCTCCGCCTGACCATACATTGCTCTGCTCCCAAGAATAGGACCTTGTCGACACTTTATTTTCGTTTGTCACTTTGCGGCAACTTACTTTCATGCCTTCATTTTTCATCACCACTTGCAGAAGCTGTTTGGTTTGCATCCACATTTCAATGTCATTCCGAACTTTCGTTTCATCCTGAAGGCCATTTTCTTTTACATAACGATCCGACTCCAGTTGAAGCATGATCCACTCAATGTAATCGCGGATCCGCTGCTTACCTTCTTCTTCGTCCCATTGAGGGATCGTAAAAGTATAAATCGTTTTCCATTGATCCTCTTCTTTTACTTTTGTATGTTTTGGAATTTGTTTCAACTCTTCTACCACTGTTTTTAAATGGTTATGGATTTGGTTGATATATGCCTGCAATTCCTCATCTTTTTGCCGTATATGTTCATTGGCATAATTCGTCGACCGCTCGATTCGGATCATCATATTCTTTTTAAAATCCAATAACTCTTCATAACCCGTCTTATAATCCACACCTTCAATCGCCATTTTTTGCAATTTATTATCAGAAATCGTTGAACAAAACTGCTTATAAGCTTGTTTTTGGGCATCCACCGCTTCCTTTTCCTTCTCCACTTGTCCACTATGTTGCTCCAATTCTTGGATAATGGCTTTCACCATTTTCTTCCGATTATAGATAAAATCCATTTTTTCATTTTCACTTAAAGGGATTGTCACGACTTGCGGTGCGTTAAAATGATGTTTTTCAATGAATTTGATCAGCTCGCGTTCCGCTTCATCAATCTTGTTTTGCTCCCGTGACACTTGTTCCATCTGTTCATCCAAATAATTCTTCTCTTTTTGAAGCGCCTTCTTTTCTTCAGCAAGCTCTTCTTCCGCTTGGTTTAATGGAACGGAGAATGTGTAAATATCATAATCCGGAAAATTTTCACGGAAAAGCTGTTTCAAATGATTTCTTTTTCCTTTTTGCTCTTCCTTTGCAGAAAGCTTTTCAGTAACCTGTTTTTCCAACTTGTTTAATGCCTGTTTCAACTCTTTTATTTTGATAATCTTATTTTGCAATAAATGTTCTCCATCTGATGGAAATTCCCAATGTTCATGCACATTTTCACATTCATTGCGGATCTGATCCATCTCTTCCTGCAGTTTAGTCAAATTGTGTTTGGCATTGGCCAGCTTTTCATTCAATTCTCCTATACTTTTTGACGCTTGATGGATTTTCAAATTCAGCGTCTGGATTTTGTCGCGGAGATTTTTCCGGCTTTCCCCGGTAAAAATTGGGGTCAATGATTGCACTTCTTTATACTCTTCATCATTTTTAAGAGAATCTAATTTCCATTTTAAATTTTGTTTGCGTTCCTCCAGTGCAGCCTTTTGTTCGTTATAATCCAATAATTGTGCGGCTAAATGTGCTTTTTTGGCTTTTATATTGGCCAATACGTCTTTCAACTCTTTTTCAACTTCCTTGGCCTCTTTTACTTCACGGCAATAATGGAAATATTGATTCCCTTCCTGGATTTTCCGTTCAAGCCCTTGCATTTCTTCTTGGCAAAGTTCCATTTGTTCCCCGATGGTTGTGATTTGATGCTTCAGATTCTTTCGCTGCTGCTCCGCATTTTCAATTTCTCTTTCGATTTGTTCGATTTTTAACATCGTTTCCGACCATCTTTTTTGAAAATCGGTCAGCCGTTCATATGGATAGTCTTTCAAAAATTGTTGGAAGGCTTGTAGGGCATATTCCCATTCTTTTTGTTCCGTTTCTTTCAGTTCTCTTTCCTTCGTCGCTTTTTCCGCATCCACACGGACTTTTTCTTTCCATTGCGCAAAGGTCTCTTCCATCATTCCTTTTTCCCAATGAGCAGGAATAATCCAGGAAGGCTCCGGTTGGACGGCATCTTTCTTTATCTTCGCCGCTTCTTCGGTCGTCAGTATTTGAATCGGGTATCGAAGTTCATCGGCAAGGTCTTCCACTTTCTTTTGCAATTCTTCCTTCGATTTATTGGTTGTAATCAAAGTGACAGCCCATAACGGATAGAAGATTTTTTCTTCATAATCCGCTTCATTCAGCATCTGCAAATATTCAATACCCGTTACACAATAGTCCAATTGATTTTTCCATGATTTTATCCGCGCTTCAATCAACGGATCGCTGAAAAATGTTTTCTGTTCCCCATAATCATCGACTAAACGCAATGCCACCCGCTCTTTGTATAATAAAACCTCTTTTTCCTTTTTCAATTTTTCGATGGTTTCATAAAGCCGGTTATAAATGGAGTGTTCATTTTCATAGACCGATTCCAGAATGGCCCATTGCGGTCTTAATCTTCCCAAAATTTGAATCATTTTTCTTTGTTCATTTTCAATTTGGCTTTTCTCGTTTTTCAATTGTTCTTTGGCAACATGCAAACCGTTCTTCTCATTTTTTAATTTTTCGATGGTTTCATCCAGCTCAATCGATTGCTTCTCTTTTTCCTTCTTCTCTCCGTGCAGCCGTATCAGTTCTTCATCCAAAAATTGATGGCGGTTTTGCCATTCGGCCATTTTCTCTTCCACTTGTTCGTGCTGTGGATTGGAAAGCAACAATTGTTTCAACCTTTCGATATCCGCTTCCCTCATTTGGATGGTTTTCTGAACACCGGCGATTTCCCTTTGCTTATCCAAATCATGTTTTTCGATGGAGCGCTTTTCTTCCTGCAAAGTATCGATTTGCCTTACAATCGGATTGAGTTCGAATTGGATTTGTTCCATATTCTTTTTCATGTCATCCATCTGTTCAATAAAATGTCCGAGCAGCGCCTGCTTCGTTTCTTCCAATTGGTTTTGCAAATCCGAGAGCTCTTCTATTTCTTCCAGCTTCTTCATTTCGCTTTCAACAAACGCAATTTCCTTTTGATAATGATTCAAAAGTTGCTTGCATTTCGCAAATTTCAATGAATAATAGGCAAGGCTATGTTGCTCCAGTTCTTCCTTTTTTGTGCCATATTCAACATTTGCCAGATTATAATCTTTCTGCAGTTGTTCGTATTTTTCTTCCTCAACGGCAATCTGATAAGACGCCACTTTCACTTCATGTTCTTTTTTCTTTTGAATCCAAAGATTGAATTGCTCTTCATTCTTTTCCATTTCTTTTGCAACATCGATTTTTTGAATTTGAATCTCTTCCCATATTCCTTTTGCCTTCTGCTTCGACTTGTCATAGGCAAGCTGGGAGGAATGCAGTTTTTCAAACGTTTGCACGTATTTTTCCAGTTGATGTTGGATCCGCTTGTTCTCTTCAATGGTTTCTTTCAGTTTTTTATAAAGTTTCAAATTATCCAGCTGTTTTTCAAAGATATCGGCAAAAAGGGTTGGATGATGACCCGCAATCGATTGTTCAACGGTCGGTATCAATAAGCGGTCAAATAACTGGGTGGTGTTTTTGCAGGCTTCGAAAAAGGCCTCGACGCCCCCTTCCGAGCTGTTGATTGTCACAATACTTTCCCATTCATCGGCAATAATATGGTATTGTTCTTCAATAAACTTCCGATATTCTTTGATTGTCGAAAACGTTCTTGCCGATAAAGGATATCGTTCCTTCATGCCATTGTAATAATCAAGCATTTCTCCCTTGTCGGCAGGTCTGGTGCCGCCTTGTCCTTCCCGAACAAAAGGAATGCCTTCGATTCCGTTCTGATCCCCTTCATCATATTCATAAACATAGCGGTAAGAATCCAATCCTTTATCCGTCATAAAAAGGGTCACCGCCGTCACAACATATCGCCGTGGACGTTCGTTGAGTATCCATTCGATCGCAATATGGGCCGGGGCATTTTCCAACACCAAAGTGTTTTTAATTTTTCGATCCGCCAAATCGGTATGGGGAATCATCCCTTGCAATACCGTTTGGATAAAAACGGTCTTCCCTCCGCCGTTTTCAAGAAGAATCGCCCCATTATATCCGTTGAATAAAAAGAGTTCATCATTATAACGCTTGTTGCCTTCTTCATAGACAATATTGGTCAATCTGATTTTATTGATGGCCGGCATGTTGTCCCTCCTTATCAAAACCGTAAAGAAACTCAAAAATCCCTTTGTTATATTCCACTGCCATGAAAAATCGCTGGATGATGGTCATCGCTTTTTCCGTCAAGGTGATTTCATTATTCCCGATTTCCCGGATCAACTGTTGGTCGTTCAAAAACTTTGCAACCATATGCAGGAAGCTCATTCGGCTAATCGTATTTCCTGATTGCCGCTTAGCGGTTTCCTTAATATCATCCATATCATCCCATTTTTCGATGATAGCGCTCCAATTGTAAGAAAACTCTTTTTCCGATGCTTTTAATTGTTCCTCATCATGGGATTTCAAATGATCAATCCGCTCCTGAATCAGCCGGATCCAATCATCCATGCCGATAAATTGCCTTGTGGGATGCGGACTTTGATAGGAATCATAAAAACTGCCGAAAAGAACAAGTATGCAAAAATAAAGAAGATACATATCCGCATTCGTCGCACCGGAACGCAAATATTTCCGTTTAATCCACTCATTGTTTACATGGAATGGAGACAGCTTCGGTTCAGGAACGAGAAACAGTTCTTCACTCGTTTTGATTATGGCGCAATGCACTTCCTGGCTGAACAATTCAAGAAGGGCGCGCACATCTTCATCGGCATTGTAGATTTGAACGGCCTCTTTGCCCAAAACCCCGTCCCTTGCCAGCTTCGTATATAGTCGAAAGGCTTGCAACACCGTTTGTTCAGAATAGTTCATCTTCATCCTCCAACTTTATGTTCATTTCACTGATGGAATAGCGATCTACTTTTTGAATGATCGCTTTATCTTCCGTAACGATTAATTTGCGTTTTCCCAATAATCGAAAGGCCTCATCAAAAACCGTTCTGCTTTCTTCATCATCCGTTCCCGCTTGAATAGGCGAACGTTGGTGGAGAACAATCCAAAAATCGTAGAAATACCGCATTTGGAATAGATTCTCCAATTGATTTCTTTCGAGATAGGATATGAACTCGGATAACGTATTGCCGCTATTTTCTTCATAAGCCTTCAGAAAATGTTCCATCAGCTCTTTATATTTTTCTGAAATCCATTGTTTATATGAATTGAAGCTGTTTTCGTCATCCACTTCATAAAAGTGGTATTCCACCTTCTCTTTCCGGTCTTCTACAATATTCTGCTCTTCCAAAACAGCAAGCGGCGACCAAAATTCATTTTCTTCCACTTTCAGGAAAGGATGGAGAACGCCTTTCATCGCATCCAACGGCAAAGGGGTGGACACAATGAGAGACACGATATCTTGGTCGAAGTTAAAGGAATGCATGCCCGTATAATAAAGCGACTCCTGGGCTGTAATCAAAGTCGTGTTTTTCAAATGGAGAGTCTGATTCAGAAGCTCGGAATGTTCATAGTGCACTTTCTCCAATTCCCTGTTGATCTGCAAAATGTATTGATACGTTTTCTGCTCCTTTTGATGAATATTTTCGGCAAACAATCGTTCCCTCGTTTCTTTGACAAACTCCCTCAATTCTTTGAATTCTTCATCTTCCCGTTCCAGCCTCTGAAAAATATCATCAAGCAGCTCTTTATACCGCTCAAACGTTTCTTCGGACACAATGCTTCGCTGGATTTCATGCTTCAATTTGACAATGCGTTCCTGCAACGTCTCGACGGCCACCCGCATTTCATTGATTTGCCGAAGTGCCCCCTTAAATTCCCCCTTTTCCAGCTGTTTCCGTAAAATCAATTGGTTGATGGAAATTTGAAACTCACTGTAAAACTCCTTCGTTGCAAAAATCAATTCCAATCCATCTTCATCCAATGTGTAGAATTGGGTATTCGTTCCGGCATCAAAATCGTTCGCCTTCAAAATGGAATATTCAATGGTCTCCTCCGCCTTTTCCTCCCAATCAAAATAACCGTAGCTGCGTTTTTTTCCGTGGGTCGGGCGGAAATTTTGAATCAAGGTTCTGGCCAGTTCTTCATAGGTTTCCTCTTTCAGCATATACACTTCTTTCGTGGCCTCTTTTAAAAAGGAAGCCAATTCTTTGACACCTGTCCTTTGATTTCGCATCAACTTCTGTTCAAAGAAAAAAAGCAAAGTGAGGAGGCCAAGCCCTTTCATATCAATCTTCGTCCCATTTAAATCAACATCCCTTTTCCGATCCAGTTCATTCAATGGTTCAAAAAGGGCGATGCGCCGGATCCGATCTCTGTATCCGCTTAATAACGCTTGCATATCCATCTGTTCCAATCGGATCCCCTCCAAATTTCCTGCAATTCTTTTGATTTTAAGATTTCCTGCGGGTAATACTTCCCTTGCGAAAACATCATCGCCAGTTGTTCTTGCTCCTTTTGCGGAAATTGGCTAATGAATTTTTCTTGAGCTTCAGTATATTGTCTTTGATATTCTTTTCCGGCGATCGGCTGTTTTTCAAGACAAGCTTTATAGAATGGCAATGCCAAATGGGCTTTGATTTTTTGATTCAACGAATGCCAAATGGACACTCCTTCCCGGTCAATGTCGCCGAAATAGAAAAAATGATGCTGGGCGTTGACCGGATATTGGTCCTGGAACTGTTCGATGCTATGGATGATTTTCTTCCCACTTCCGTAAATCAATGTGGAAAATTCAGTGGATGGCAAAGCCGGAAGCAGACCTTGATAAGTCGTTTTATTTTCAACAATCAGGTGAAACTGTGTCTCCTTTGTCACCAGCTTGGGATGGATGGCAAACATCAACGGGTCGGAAACAGGGATGATGTTAAAAGAATGGAAGAGTCCGATACGCTCCAGCAGCTCTTTTCCCCCTTTTTCAGTGAGCCATTTTTCATCCTGGACCAGTTCAAAACTGCGCTCCGGTGCAGGAACGGACTCTTCCGGAAAACCAAATGTTTTTATGTATTCATCGATTTTGATGAGATAAGGAAGATCGTGCCGCCAAATGGAAGGATCTTTTTTGTAATATTCATCAAGGTTTATGGATGGATGGAGCTTGTTGCGATAATGTTGAATCTCTTGATGGAAACCGGTTTGAAGCAGACTTTTATTGATCCGGTACTGAAAGGCGAGCGATGGATTTCTTGTCGTTCTTCCTTTAGACTTCACCATCTCCAAAATGCCTTCCTGTTCCAGCTTCAAAATAAAGCCGGCAAATTCTTCGTATGTATGAAAGAAATTCCCCATGATTGCTTCCAATGCGGATAATCCTATCATTCTTTTCGGATAGCCATTAAGTGCGCGGTAGATTTCATCCACTATCCTTACCTCCGAACATTCTTTTTTCCTATTTTACTTAAAATGAAGGGAAATTGGAAATACAAGTCTGTGAAGAAAGTTAGGGGAATGTTGCACAGTTCAAGAAATGTTTGGTTTTGGGGAGGGGATTTCAATAAAAATCGTTTTACGGGCAATCAATAGATTTGTCAAAACAATAAAAAATGAAAATTTTTGTTGAGAAGTGATTCCGTTTCTTTCCATTAATGTATTCTTTACTCAACTTTCGCACACAGAAATATGAAGACAGTCCTTGATATAACGAGGTAAAGAAGTAATCCAATTGGACAGTTGACACTGAAAAATGCCCATACTCAAATAAATCTTAGCTTCAGCCAAAGTTTGGGAAAGAGAAATCAATTGTAGTAAAGCCGTTTTAAAGTCCATCTCCTTTACTTCGTCACATAGAAACAAGAATAAGTTGCCCATGGTTTTAGGATCCTCTTCTTTCCGAAGTTGCCAAGCAATCAAGATATACCGAGTGAAGACAATGGTAGTATGGCTAATCATCATGTCATAGGAACGACCTTGAAACTCTTTGGCTAAATGTAAAAACGATTTACTGAATTTAAAAAAGGTTTCAATGTCCCAACGCATCCCATATTTCTTCATTAGACAGCGTGGTATCTGTACTCAAAATGGCCAGCCATTCACTTTGGTTGTTTCGATTCCGCACAAACACGATTTTCACTGGTAAACCCGTATGAAGGGTTGCGTGAATCGAGCCGAGTGTTTCTTTTTTACCAATGTCTCGTTTCGCTTTTCGATACAGTTGTTCCAAGGTTAAACGTTCTCCGTTGAAAAGATACCGTTGTTTCAGCTGTTTGACCATGCCAATGACAAAAAGGCCTTTGGAGTGAATCTTCTCCA
>NZ_JBHSNQ010000046.1:0-3430 GCF_042655065.1 Ureibacillus suwonensis | reverse complement strand
GATTTTTGAGTGTGTGGTTACCTCATAAATACCCTAATTTTAAGGGGGTGGCAAGTTTTTTTTATATAAAACTAGTTATATCAACAAAAACGTAAGTTTTATTAAGTAATTTTTGACAATACGATATATATCCAGGGGGAGTGAATATGAGTAAATTATTACGTTCAAATGTTGCCAAAAAGGCGCTTATGAAAGTTCAAAATGTCGCATCCAAAGTTAGAAGCGTGTGGGACCATGAAAAAACAATTGAAGAACAAATAAATTAAATTCGTACTGTGTTGGATCAAGAACTTGCCCGAGATGAATACCTTGTTATCGTTGATGAAAATGGCTTCGGTTATATTCATACGAACCGCTTAAGAGAAGGTTCATCCTTCACTGATGATGTGGGGTTAGCTGCTGCTAAAACCAATACAGGACTATTGCAAATTTATCCAAGAGATACGGGGGAAATACTTATTGATGCATCTTGCCCACTGTTAACAGATAAGAATGGAAAACGCTTTAATCTGAGAATGGGTAGACTTGTTCAACGACCTTTTATCGGGGCAATATTTGGAAGTTTAATTACTTTGTCCAGTATAGTTCCTGCTATCATCGCTTATTTTTTAAGCAAAGATTTATTTATGACAACAAGTGTCCTCATCGGAACAGCAATTGTTAGTGTTATTTTTAGTTTAATTTTTTATACGATCATAATGAAAAATTTGCGAGAATGGTATAGCGTTACAAAAAAAATATCCTCCGGCAACTTGAGTGCACAAATTGAAAAGGTAGGTCTTCGCAATGAATTTCACCAAATCGGTTATGAAATCAATAAAATTATTTTAGGGATTCGTGCGATGATTGATGAATTTAAACATGCCGCGGAAACAGTAGAACGAATTAGTAAAGAACAAGAAAAAGAAACACAACGTATTTCAACAACTTTTGAAGAATTATCAGCAGCTATCCAAACATTCCGTAGTGGTGCAGAAACACAGCGTTACTCAATCACTAACGCCAATGAAATGGTAGAAATGATGATGAATCAAGTGCAAGAAATGCAAGAAGAAGTGGAGAAAGCTGTGGTAGGTGCAGATGATGCATTACAAGATGCGAGTAAGGGACAAGAAGCCATTCAAATTGCTCACAGCCAAATGGCAAAAATTCAAACTGAAGTTGCAAACTCTGCAGCGAAAATCCGTAAAATCACTCAAGAAGCAAATGCCGTGAAGGAAAAAGTTGCCTCCATTACGCGAATCGCCAAACAGACAAATTTGCTTGCACTTAACGCTTCCATTGAAGCTTCTCGAGCTGGTGAAGCGGGAAGCGGCTTTGCAGTTGTCGCGAATGAAGTTCGAAAACTCGCTGAAGGAACGAATGAATTCGCAGAAGAAATTATGACCTTATTAGAAAAAACATATAATGATTTAGAAACTACTGTAGCTCAAGTTGAAGATAATGTGAAGGCTATTGATAAAGGGATGGAAGCCGTTTCTCAAACAGATCAAGTAATAGAACAATTAATTCAAACAACGCTTTCAACAAAAAATTTAGTATTAAATAATCGAAAATTTGTTGATCTTGTCAATGAAGACGGAAATAAACTACAGGAGATTATGAAGCAAGTGAATACAATTGCAGAAGATTTTACAAATATGGTTGTAGCTACAAATGAAAGCGTAGATATCCAAGTAGAAGGCATAAATTCCCTCGCTCAAAATGCTACAAAACTAGCGGAAGAAGCTATTCATCTTAGCCGCATAATTAATCGTTTTCATTATTAAAAAATGCCAGGCACATGCCTGGCATTCTTAATTTCCTAGCGATCTATTTAATTGTTCATTCATTTGTTGTTTTTGAACAAATTCCTTTACTTTTTCTTGGATTTCTTCTGCTAATGATGAACGATCATTATTTTCTTCCTTTTTTCCTTTAGAACCATTTTAATTTTCCTTCGATCCTTCGCTTCCTTGTTGTTTATTCCCTTTTGAACCTTTCTCTCTTTGCTTATCTCCTTTAGAGCCATTTTTATTTCCCTTCGATCCTTCGCTTCCTTGCTGTTTATTCCCTTTTGAACCTTTCTCTCTTTGCTTATCTCCTTTAGAGCCGTTTTTATTTCCCTTCGATCCTTTACTTCCTTGTTGTTTATTCCCTTTTGAACCTTTCTCTCTTTGCTTATCACCTTTGGAACCGCCGCTTTTGTTTTCCTTTGATCCTTTGCTTCCTTGTTGTTTATTCCCCTTTGAACCTTTCTCTCTTTGCTTATCACCTTTGGAACCGCCGCTTTTGTTTTCCTTTGATCCTTTGCTTCCTTGTTGTTTATTCCCCTTTGAACCTTTCTCTCTTTGCTTATCACCTTTGGAACCGCCGCTTTTGTTTTCCTTTGATTCTTTGCTTCCTTGTTGTTTATTCCCCTTTGATCCTTTGCTTCCTTGTTGTTTATTCCCCTTTGAACCGTAAGCGTAAAATAACGCCCACGTGTTTTTTCGTGGGCGTTTATTATATGCTCTATTTAGTTTTATTTGGTACGCGACATTCTTCTGGAATTGTCTTCGACCAAGGAAGGAGTTGATCGATGGCTTCTACATCATTGTGATCTATCAATGGTAATTGTTCGAAAAGATAGGTTAAGTAGTTCAATGGATTTAATTGATTCTCTTTAGCTGTTTCGACAATGCTATAAATAATCGCGCTGGCTGATGCACCTTTCATCGATTGTGCAAATAGCCATGCCTTCCGGCCCATCACGAATGGTTTAATCGATCGTTCTGCACGATTATTATCGATTTCAAGTCGACCATCTTCTAAAAACACTATGAGCTTACTCCATTGATTTATACAATATGTAATTGCCTCTCCCAATTTGCTTTTTGGGGGAACTTGAGGGCGTTTTGTTTTTAGCCATGCCAAAAAAGCGTCTAACACAGGTTTACTGTGANAGAATTGAATTCCTTCTGCAGCGGTTGATGATGTTTTATCCACATTGGCTGGTAATGCCTTCAGTGCTTCATCGAATTTTCGCCTTGCATGTGCCCAACACCCTACCAGTTCGACATCCTTTAATTCATGATATCCTGCATATCCATCTACATGCAGATATCCCTTAAATCCTTTTAGAAAAGCCTTCGGATGTTTACTGTGACGAGTCGTTTGATAATCATATAAGATGATCGGCGGTACGTCTCGTCCTGTTCGATACATCCACATATAGGACTTCGAATTCGCTTTTCGTCCAGGTTCTGCTAGAACTTGAAGTGTAGTTTCATCCGCATGTAGAATATCGTTTTCGAGTAATAGCTCATGTATCCGTTTATGTAAAATGGAAAGCCAATTGGTTGCACCATAAATCATCCAGTTGGCGAGCGTTTGGCGTGATAAATACACACCGAATCGTTCCAACTGCTTTTCTTGACGATAAAGAGGCATTCCTTCCACGTATTTTTGG
>NZ_JBHSNQ010000045.1:0-1742 GCF_042655065.1 Ureibacillus suwonensis | reverse complement strand
CAGGTTGAATAGAAAGGAGCATTCCCGTTAGGAGCTTTTCCGGGGACTTGATCAAAAAAAGCCCTCTTGGTATGATGCAGGGGTGTCAAACAATACCTACCATCATGCCAAGGAGGACTTCAGATGAATTGTACACAAAACTATAAAATTGATCAAGTTACGGAACAAACGCTTGTCGTGGGCATCGATATCGCGAAACGAACCCACTACGCCTGCTTCGTGGATGACCGGGGGCGCGTGCTTCGCAAGTCGTTCCCGATCTTCCAGTCGAAAGAGGGGTTTCAGCAGCTGTATAAAGCGATTCAGGAGGCGATGCAAGCGTTTGGGANCTCGAGGAGCACGGGATCCCGTTGGTCATGGTCAACCCGGCGCATGTGTGCCGGTCGAAAGAACTCGATGACAACCTGCCGACGAAACACGACGCCAAAGACGCCCTGGTCATTGCCAGACTGGCAAAAGACGGACGATTCCTCGTTCCCCGGCTGCTGCACGAGATCGAAGCCGATTTGCGCGTGGGAAGCACGCTCAAAGAGAAGCTCCGCAAGGAACAGACGGCGGTGAAAAACGCGATCGTCCGCTGGACGGATCGGTATTTTCCAGAGTTTTGGACCGTGTTTCGTGACTTGGGGAAAACGGCGCTTTCGGTGTTGGAGTGGACGCCGCTTCCGGCTGATATGGCCGGTCGGACCGCCGAGGAGCTCATCGAGGTGTACCGGCAAAGCAAAGGGATGAAATGCCCGCAGAAGGCCAAAATTCAGGCGTTGATCAACACCGCGAAGGACTCGATTGGGGTGACGGAAGGGACAGCGATGGCCCGGTTTGAGATCGCCGCGCTCGTCCGCCGATACCGCCAATTGGAGGCGGAGATCGCTGCACTGGACGCCGAGTTGAAGGCATTGGTTCAAACGACGATGGAGTACCAATGGTTGAAAACGGTCGACGGGTTGGGAGACGCCACGATCATCGATCTGCTGGCGGAGATCGGCAGCTTCGCCCATTATCGGGACCCGCGCCAATTGGTGAAGTTGGCGGGCCTGACGCTCAAGGAGAACTCCTCCGGCCAGCGCAAAGGGCAAAAGCACATCTCCAAACGGGGACGGAAACGGTTGCGCTCGGTGCTGTTTCGGGCGATGATTCCGCTGATTCGGCATAACGAGGCGTTTCGCGAGCTGCATGAGTATTATACGACCCGATCCGTCAATCCGCTGACCGGAAAGCAGTCCATCGTCGCCTTGTGCCGGAAGCTGTTGAATGTGCTGTTTGCGATTTGTACGAAGAAACAAGCGTTTGACGCGGAGCGAATGAAACAGGACGTCTTGTCCCAGGTGCAACGGGCGGCCTAAGGCCTCCCCCTGCGAACGGAAGAATCGTTGGACAACGAGATGACACCGGAGAAGCTGGCGTGATTTCATCCATTCGACCTTGAGTCCCTAAAGGAGCTTGGCCGGCCTCCGCCTGATGACGAGACCGAACGAGGGAATGTTGGCGCGAAGACGCCCGGAGACATGGGAGGGTTCGTCCTCATCAGCGACGCGGAGATCCAAAGGGTGCATCGAATATGCTTCCCCCCACGGCAGGAAAATATCCCCAGCCGTGGCCGCGAAGCGCACCCTAGGTCTGTAAGATATCCACAAAACTGAAAAAGGATGTAAGGGATTTTGTCGAAAAATATTTTTTGGACACCCCTGAGGGGCCGAAAAGCCTTGATAAATCAACATTTCTAGAGGGAGGGAGGATGGCAG
>NZ_JBHSNQ010000044.1:0-24353 GCF_042655065.1 Ureibacillus suwonensis | reverse complement strand
GACCCCTTTCTCTAAACGACGATAGTACAACCAAAACCCATTGTGATCCCAATGGAGAATTTTCAATTTATCTCGTTTCCGATTACAGAAAACAAAGAGATTAGAAGAGAAAGGATTTAACTGAAAGTTCATTTGAATAATGGCTGCTAATCCATCAATCGACTTGCGTAAATCCGTTGCCCCCGCTCCTAAATAAACATGTTGAATGGATGTTTTACTTAACATGTGTTTTCAGCACCTGAACCACTTCGTTGAAAAGGAGTGGATTGAAACCTTCTTTTACTTCGATGGAAAATTCCCCAATGTTAACGATGAGCGGGGAGTTTTTTTTCATCCAACGGATGGGATACTTCAATAGTTAGCCATTGAGGGGAAGTCCGTGAAGTTTCAGTTGTCTCTAACTCTAGTTTTTTCATCCATTTATACATACTTTGATGACCTACTTGATTTTGTTTGCACCAAGCTTTTACACTTGACTCTCCACTAGATCGATAAGATTCAATTCGTTGTTGCCACAATTGTTTTCGTTCATCTGGGGACATAAAAATAAAAACCTCCTAACTTTTGATGTTGATCTAATTATCACAAAACATCAAAATGGTTAGAAGGTGTGGGATATTTGGCGCTTACATTTAAATAAGGTCACAGTTAGTAAACAGTAGCCTCCAAAATTAGCACACTCTATTCAAATTAATCTCACTCATTATTTCGACAAAACAATAAAATTATTTAGTTATAATTTTATATTTTCAATTTTTACTAAGTTCTAAATTTTCCTAATCTTATTTTTTCTAATAATACATTTTTCCCCAAAAATAATAACGACGAATCTGCTTGTAGAGCCGTCGTTTAGTCGATTTAATTCGATAATTCAATTGGTAAAAAATCAGGCAATCTACGTGGAGGTTTGTCGAGCATAATCTGTTCCGGTTTAATACCTTCCTCTAACAACAACTGAATGTTTTGTTTAAGGAAATCATCACTGCCGACAACATAGTATAGGCCATTTTTATCTGTAGAAAGCTTTTTATTCTATCATAATATTCTTCACGGTTATCTACAAAATGAGCGGTGAAATTTTTATCATGATTTGTTTTAAAAATATTAGTAAATAAATAGTTTTTTGAAGAGTCAATGTTCAAGGAATGAATTTGCGGAACATTTTCTGGTTGCTCAAAATATTTCAACACGATTGGTCTGAAAGTTGCTAAACCTACCCCTGATGACAATAGGTAAATGTTTTTATTTTCCCGTCTAAGCGGCACATTGGAATGAGTTTTAAAAATCGCCACTTGATCTCCAACTTGTAGATTTCTTAAAATCGCTTTAAACTCTGAGCACTGTTGTCTAATACGTGTTGTAATACCAATCGCATTTTCATTCGGCAAAGTAGATATTGACATATGACGCACTAGACTTTTGTTTGGCTTTTCTCCGACATTAAAACCTTCAAGAGCTAAGTGAAGATGAGACCCTTCTTCCCAAGAATATCCTTCAGGAATTTCAAGGAAGTAGGTTTTTACCTCAGGTGTTTCATCAACGATTTTTTTAATTTTTATCCAATGAATTTGCATTTAAATTCTCCTTACTCATAAAATGTTTGCTATTTTAAATATACAATAAATGAAAATCATTCTCAATTAATCTTTCAATAGAAAATGTTTACTATATAAGTTATGAATATATTCAGCTTTTTTTGTAAAAAAATAGTAGTAAATTCCGTTTATAAAGATGTGCATATCAATCGAGTAGGAGGGAGCGATTAACTCCCGTCCTCTCACACCACCGTACGTACGGTTCCGTATACGGCGGTTCAATTAAGATCATTGACGCAAGTTTTTATAACTTCCGTGAATAGCTGTTCTCTTTATGCCAGTGGTCACTCCACCCTCCAAGAGGTCCCCCACGGGATTTACCGCTTCCTTCCTCAAGTGAGGTACTGCGTTTTCTGTGTTCATCATGACTCACTGAATGCCAAGGGCTATTCTCTCTTCATTGTTCGGTCCTTCTTAGTCGTTCTAAACCAACTAATACGATGACCTCTGCTGACTTCTGACGGTTCAGCTACTTATNTACTCGATATGACCTTCGACAGAAAGAGCTTTGTTTTGTTTTGCAAACTCACTCAATCATACCTAGCCTTATATGAGGTTCGTGTTCCTCGGACCGGTGTTTTGCCTCCAGCTTCCTTCAGATTCCGCGTCACCACGGACACCCTTGCTCTTGGCTAACCTCTACTTCTGTCTTCGGGGTTCGGGACTTACACCCTATAGTTCATGTACATGCCGGGCGCACAAAGAAAAATGGCTGGCTAAACGTATTTCTGCCAGCCATTTTATTTTATTGTCGTGAAAATGATATTCGCCAAAATGTTGACTATTATCGCCGGATTCGGAATTTTAATCGCCAAAATTGTGAACATATTCGCCAATCGTGAAATTTCATCCCTTGATTATAGCGATAATCGCAAGTAGCAGGCAGTTAATCGCCACTCCCCATTGCATTATCGCCAAAGGGATTAACTTAATCGCCAAACTGTTATTTTTTCAATTCCACCCCATACAACTGATCCAACATCTCAATTTTTTTCTCGATAGCCCCTTCAAAAGAAGCAATATATTGGAAAGGTTCCTTTGGATTGTAGTATTGGGTAATTGCTCCGGTTTCCGGATTAACGAATTTGGAGGCGGCGCCGCATCCGATTCCCACAATCGTTTGCACTTCTTCCATAATGACGATATTGTAGATGCTTTCCTCGCCAGGCTTTGAATAGCCGACATTCTCCAAATTCCCTAAAATATTTTTCTGCCGGTACAAATAATACGGATGGTAGCCGTTTGCGCGGGTCCACTCCTGGGCCATCTCCATCATCCGTGCCACCGTCGCCCGGTCCGCCACTTTGTACTTATCCTTATTTTTTGTCATTTCGGAAGCCCGTTTAAAGGATAAAGTATGTACCGTCAAGGATTCCGGCATCAGCTTCTCCGTTTCATTCAAGGAATGCCGGAATTCTTCTATCCCTTCATTTGGCAACCCGATGATCAAATCCATATTGATATTGTTCATGCCTGAATTGCGGGCGAGCCAAAATTTATCGATGGTCTCCCGCACCGAATGATGTCGGCCGATTGCTTTCAACGTTTCATCCGTATAACTTTGCGGATTGACGGAAATGCGGTCAATTCCCCACTTTTTCAATACGGCCAATTTCTCCGGTGTAATCGTATCAGGACGGCCCGCTTCCACCGTAATTTCCCGGATGTTTTCCGGATTCGGAAAGGATTCATACATCGTTTGGTAAAGGGCATCCATCTCCTCCGCTTCAATGGAAGTCGGCGTGCCGCCACCCCAATAGATCGATGTCACTTTCATATCATGTTCCTTCAGCCATTTTCCAATTTCCCGCATCTCGATGTGCAATGCATCAAGGAAAGAAGCCACCCTTCCCGTCTTCCGGTTCGGTGCGATGGCATAGGCAGGGAAGGTGCAATAGGCGCATTTTGTCGGGCAGAAAGGAACGCCGATGTAAACAGATACTTCTTTCCCGATTTCATCCAAATCCGGAATGGTTGTGAGTTGCCGCTCCACTATGGAATTTAATAAAGTAATTTTTTCGTCGGATACGCGGAAATCCTTTTTGAGCACTTCATTAATGTCATCACGGGCAAGGCCTTGTTTTCTCAATTTATGATAAAGTTTCGTTGGACGAACGCCGGTTAGAATCCCCCACTGTTGCGTGATTCCCGTATATTGCTCCAAAACGTCCAACAATACATGGGACAACGCCCGCTTCATGCGGATGTTTTGCTCCCGGTCATTTCCATCATTGTCATATTGCTTGGAATATGTACTGTAAAACGTTTTTCCGTCCACTTCCAATTGGCACGCCGTGGAATAACAATTATTTTCCTGTTTATATTGAAAATGAACGGATAGATCCGGATCCTCTATCGATTCATAGAGTTTACTATCTTCGAAAAATAGGTTCGCGATATGCGTCAATACTTGAATCCAATCTTGCTTAAAACGTTCATGAACCAAAATTTTTTTCATCCATACCTCTTCCTTTAATGTTGTCTCTCAGATGAACTTAATTTTATCAGTGAACGTCCTGATTGACCATCCATTCACTTCTGTTTTTTTATGGCAATAAAAAAGACCACACCTTTCCGTGCGGTCCATTCTGTTCTTTCTTATAGCCCTTCGTAAATGGATTGGATCGGTTTGATTAAAGAACGATTCAATTCATCAATCAGGCGGCTTAATGCCATTTCAGCTTCAAATAACGCTGTAATTTTAGGATTTGCTTCCGCAAGTTGGAACACTTTTTGCAAATAGAATAATTCTTCCTCTTGCAATTCTTCCCCTTGCATTTGCATTTGTTGCAATTTTAATTGGGCATCACGGAACTGTGTGAAAATTGTTCTTGCTTCATCGTCATTACGAACGACTTCAACCGCCCCTTTTAATTGTTGAAATTCTTCCGTTTGACTGATGGAAGCTTCTACCTGTTGGATTGTTTCCAAAAAATTGCTCATTTTATCATTCCTATTCATTTTAATTTAACAATTGTACAATCAAGCCTTGCATAATACCAATCAACCCACCCAAAAATCCGCCTAAAAAGGTGATCATCATCAACTCGCGGCTTGCAATGCCCACTACAATCTCTTCCAATTTTTCGATTGGGAAAGAATCCACCTGTTCGCGGACAACTTCTTTTATATCTAATCGCTTCAGCACATCTTCAAGGTGGGATTCGGCGATTTCCAATGCTTTATCGACAACTTTAGGCATTATCTCATACTTGACCCATTCGTGTCCATTTGGGAAGTAGTAATGAATCGTTTTATTCAACCGCTCGTCAATGGCCAATTCTTTTTTGGCGTAGGATTGGATATTCATTAGTATTGGTTCTAATTGTATCTCATTTAAGTAATTCATGATAGGACGTTTTTTAACTTTTTCCCATTCATCATTCATGATATTCACAATTGAATGTTTTGTTTCCGATGAACGGAGAATGCGTACAAGCTCATGCTGGATCTTTGCCACAACGGAAGATGAATCGCTGAGAAACATTTGGAAAATGCCGCCGAGCGTTCCTTTGGATGCGAGAAAATCATTCAATAAATTTTTAATGGTAATTTCTCCGCTGGAAGATAAAATATAATCTTCCCCTTTAAGCAGCAAAGTATCCACCAATTCCGGAACTTTTTTATCCACCGTTTTCATGATGTCTTCCGGCACGATTTCTTCGATCGGTTTTGTGGACAAGGTTTGTTTTAATGCAACAAATTGTTTTTCAATAAATTCATCCACTCGCCCTTCGACTTTTTCAGGCACATCTTTGAATCCTGCCAGTTCCAGCCAGTCCTTCAATGTTTTGTTGTTTAAAAAAATCGCTTCTTCCGCTTTGGTTTGGGCAAACTGCAAAATCGCAAACCGGATTTCCGGAGAGAACAATTTGTTTTTGATGACATCCGGCGTCAATAAATAATCGTTGACCGTGATTCCGATTTGCCTTGCAAGTTCCCCCCTGCGTTTCGGAATCAAGCCGGGCGTGAAGGGCAACTTCCGTTTTCCGATATACATTGGTTTATAAGGTCTAAAAATCATTTTGATTGCCAGAAAATTTGTCGCACTCCCGATGATTGCGCCGACAATTGCCATGAATAGTATGACTAATACTGCTTCCATTAAAATCCTCTTTTCTTCAAACTATGATTTCTCATTATAGCAGATGCCACTTTTGGACAAAAATATTAGCCCATACTGTTTAATACGATCATTATTCAATATTGTTTCATTCAGGCCCTTTCAAACATCGGTCCATAATAAGGATAAATTATTCTTTCATCAGAGGATTTAAAATTCCGCAGAAAATCGCATAAAATATAATAAATAGTATCGCTCACAATCTTCTGAAAATTTCAGAGACGATAATTTGTATTTTCAACAAAAATACGCTATTATTATTTTATTGAAATCAATTTTTTTGTAGGAGGTGTACTCCTCGTTTCACCCCTCATTCGGGCGTTGAAAGAGGAAAGTATTTGGACGGAGACATAGTAGGGCTGACCATAAAGTTAGCAATTTTTGTCTTATTAATTTTACTTTCAGGATTTTTCGTTGCCACCGAATTTGCGATTGTCAAAGTTCGGGCAACACGTATCGATCAATTGGTTGAAGAAGGCGACAAAAAAGCCATCAAGGCGAAAAAGTTGCTCGACAACCTCGATGAATATTTGTCGGCATGTCAATTAGGGATTACCATTACTTCATTAGGTTTAGGTTGGTTAGGGGAACCTACCGTACAAATGTTATTGCATCCATTATTCCAATGGATTGGCGTATCAGGACCTATAACCGAGTTTGTATCATTCATTATCGCCTTCAGTATCGTAACGTATCTCCATGTGGTTGCCGGTGAGTTGGCGCCAAAAACGTTAGCGATTACAAAGGCCGAATGGGTGACACTTAATTTTTCAGGAGCGCTGTATACATTTTATAAAGTGATGTACCCATTCATCCACTTGTTAAATATGTCTGCCCGAGGTTTGGCAAGATTATTCGGCGTGAAATCTTTCAATGAAAGCGACTCGGCCCATACGGAAGAAGAGCTTCGTATGATCATGGCTGACAGCTTCAAAAGCGGTGAAATCAAATATTCGGAATTTGAATATATGAACAGTATTTTCGAATTCTCAGACCGCACAGCCAAAGAAATTATGGTGCCGCGAACAGAAATAACAGCGATCGAAAAGGACGTAACTTTAAAAGAAGTATTCGAAGTAATGGAAGTGGAACAATACACCCGCTATCCGGTCATTGATGGCGACAAAGACCACGTGCTTGGATTAGTGAACTTGAAACATCTATTAACTGCATATATCAAAGATCCAAAAAATGCAGACAAACCCATTATGGATTATATGCAGCCAATCATTCGGGTAATTGAAACGGTCCCAATCAGCGACCTGTTATTGAAAATGCAACATGATCGTATACACATGGCGATTTTAATGGATGAATACGGAGGTACTTCCGGATTGGTAACCATCGAAGACATCATCGAAGAAATCGTCGGAGATATCCAAGACGAATTCGACGAAGATGAAATTCCTGAAGTACAAGTAATCAGCGATGGCCATTACATTATAGATGCAAAAATGCTAATTGAAGACGTCAATGAAATGTTAAATATTCATATTGATGATGAAGATATTGATACAATCGGTGGTTGGTTCTGGACTCAACGCTACGATGCCGTTGAAGGTGACAGCTTTGTTTATGATGGCTACGAATTCAAAATCAAAGAATTGGATGGTCACCATATTTTATACATTGAGGTCATCAAATTGCCAGAAGAACAACAAACAGATTTATATTCAATTGCCGAATAACGTGATGATATCAAAACGACTTTCTTGCAAAAGAAAGTCGTTTTGTCATGTTCGGAACTTTTGCAGGGAGGAAAAAAAGTGGAGCTTTATACAAATTTACGGGCAGGGGAAAAAGGCGCCTGGCTTTCCATTGGAACATACATCTTTCTCAGCGCAATAAAACTCATCATCGGCTATTTGGGAGCTTCGGAAGCATTAAGAGCCGATGGACTCAACAACTCAACCGATATCATCTCATCCATCGCCGTCCTGATTGGTCTCAGAATTTCCCAGCGTCCCCCCGATGAAAATCATCAATATGGCCATCTGCGTGCGGAAACGGTTGCTTCATTGGTCGCTTCATTCATTATGATGGGAGTCGGATTAGAGGTTATCTATAATTCAGTCATGAACATATTTGACCCTGTCCGTGAAACCCCTTCCACTTTGACGATCTATGTCGCTTTAGGCTGTGCGCTTGTCATGTATATCGTATACCGGTATAACCTGGCCCTTTCCAAAAAAATTAACAGTTCCGCGTTGAAAGCGGCCGCTTTTGATAACCGTTCCGACGCATTGGTAAGCGTTGGAACAGCCATCGGGATTGTTGCGGCCATTATCGGCTTTCCAATCATCGATAGCATCACCGCGTTATTCATTGGAATCATCATTATTAAAACTGCCGTCGAAATCTTTTGGGAAGCGGTGCAAACACTGACGGACGCTTTTGATACGGAAGAAATCGAAACATTGTCCGCATTGATCAAAAACGTTGATGGGGTTATCGAATTGGTGGATATCAAAGGGAGAAAACATGGCAATGTTACATTCATTGAAGTGACTGTGACCGTAAATCCTTACTTGAATGTCTGGGAAAGCCACCGGATTACAGAAAAGATTGAGTCAACGGTCAAAAGGTTTGACATCAATTGCACCGCTCTCGTACATATTGAACCTCATGAAGAATATTCAGGGAAAGATTAACGATAGGCTTGCGTTGTCCAAAAGTCGATGATGACCGGTTTTTGGGCATTTTTTTATTTGTGGCATGTTAATTTTTATGAGTTACCTTCTTATTTGATGCATTTACCTCAACAATTGGTGCGGATACCTCCTCCTTTGGTACAGTACAGCTTACGGATAAGGTTTCCTTTTCAAAAAGAGCAAAACCAAGAACGATTCGGTTCCTGGTTTTGCCCATTTCATCAACTACTTCCCTTCTCCGCTTCCTTCCGTCAAACCGTGTTTGACTGCATAGAGGGCTGCTTGTGTACGGTCTTGCACTTCCAACTTCGCAAATATATTTGAAATGTGGGTTTTCACCGTTTTTTCCGTAACGAACAATGAAGAAGCGATTTCCCTGTTGCTTTTGCCTTTCGTCAGTTCAGCCAGCACATCTTTCTCCCTTGGCGTCAACGGATTTTTGATGTGCGGCAAATTTTCTTCTTCCTTCAACGTTTCCTCCAGCTGCGTCGTCGCCACCGGATGCATGATGCTTTCCCCGCGCATCACTTGCCGGATGGAATTGACCAAATCATCCGGTTCAATATCCTTCAATTGATATCCCGCCGCTCCCGCTTCAATGGCCGGAACGACGTGATCTTTATCGGAGAAGCTTGTCAACATCAATATTTGCACTTCCGGCCATCTGGCTTTGATTTTTTTCGTCGCTTCGATTCCGTCCATCTCCGGCATGACCAAATCCATCAAAACGATATCCGGTTTCAATTGTTCCACAAGCTGAACCGCTTCCACCCCGTTTTTCGCTTCCCCCACGACTTCAATATCTTTTTGGGTTTTTAAAAAAAACTGCAATCCCCTGCGGACCACATGGTGGTCATCCGCAATTAATACACGTATCATCTACTTCCCTCCTCAATAAGGCAACCGGACAAACAATTCCGTTCCTTTGCCGATTTCTGATACCCATTCAGCCGTTCCGCCAAGCGCAGTGGCCCGATCCCGTATCGATTGGAGACCCATCGAAGGGATTTTGGCATCCTGATCGATTTTAAAACCTCTGCCTTCATCTTTGATCACCAGCAAGATGTCCGTTTTGGTCACCGTCAGATAAATGGTCGCTTCCTGCACCCCTGCATGTTTCCGGATATTATTCAAAGCTTCCTGGGCAATGCGGAAAAGCGTTTCTTCCACCCTCGAAGGAAATTGAATCACGCCCGAAACATTGATGGTCAACTTGATTTTTAACATTTCCGCGTAAGCTTTGATGGCATCAATCAAACCGCTTTCCAAACCTTGTGGCCTCAATTGCCAAATGAGCGCCCGCATTTCCGTCAAGGCGGATTGGGTCAAATTCTGGATTTCTTTAAATGTTTCTTTTATATCTTCATCCTCCGTCATCTCCACTCCTGCACGGGCCGTCAATGTGACGGAAAACAACAGCTGGTTCACAGAATCGTGCAAATCGCGGGCCAAACGATTCCGCTCCCGGACCAAAGCCATTTCCTGCTCTTGTTTCGTCAAGTAGATGCGTTTGATGGCAGATCCGATTTGGAATGCCACCGATTCCAGCAGTTCCAACTCTTCTTCGGTATATTCAACGGTGTAGGGAGTGGCCACATTTAATATGCCGAACCGTTCATTCCCTGATTGCAATGGCACTGTTGCGTGATGGGTGATTCCCGCCGTATCCCCCACCTTCGCTTCAATCGCATTTTCAATTCGTTGGCATTCAATGATATTTGACGCTTTTTTCAATTGGTCACGCCGGAATCGGGATACGCACCAGCAACCGCCCTTTTTCAAATATTGGCAGTTATTATGGCACAAACCCTCCGGCAAATTTTCATGAACAACAAGATCAATCTTCCCTTTTTCATCAATGAAGAAAATCCAGCCGGTGCTGAAATTTGTCCCGTTCAAAAGCTTTCTCAGCGCACCCCTCAGCATCGGGATTAATTCCGTTTCCTCATTCAGCAATTCTGCAATCTCTTTTAACAATGTGATATTGGAATGGTCATTCACTGCCATGGCACACCTCGACAAATACTTTGTAATGTAATCATATCACTCCCTTACTTCTCTCGCATTTGTTGCACCCTCAGACTTTTGAATGAGATTCATTTTTCTTGAATTCGAAATGATTTCATTTTACTTCGAAGTCAAAACAATTTATAATCTAAACTGCCTGGAAAATAATCTAGTAGGAGAGTTGAAATGAAAAAAAAATTGGAGAATAGTTTGCTATTTTTATGGTTAGTATCATTGGTAGCAACACTGGGTTCTTTATATTTTTCGGAAGTTCGCGGTTATGAACCATGTGAACTTTGCTGGTATCAACGGATCCTCATGTATCCGATTGTGCTCATTACCCTTGTGGCATATATCCAAAAAAATGCGCGCATTGCTGTGACAACAGCCGTATTTTCTTGTATTGGCGGAGCGATTTCCCTTTACCATTATGGAATCCAAAAATTGGACTTTTTGGCTGAAAGCGCACCAGCATGCGGAAGAGTTCCATGTACAGGGGAATATATTAACTGGCTCGGCTTTATCACCATCCCATTTTTGGCGTTGGTTGCCTTTATTTTAATTGCGATCACCAGCTTTTATATGTTGAAAGTGATGAAGGAGGATCAATAGTTGAAAAAACTAGGAATTATTGCTGCCGTTGTTGTCATTTTATTCGGAATTATCATTGTCTTGACAAATTTATCAAACAAAAGCAAGCTGGAAAACAATCCATACGGAACGGACAATTTGAGACAATCCACCATTGATTTATTGGACGATGAAAATTATCAAAATATTATCTTACCGGATGATTTAAGAGAAAAAATTGCATCAGGTGAACCGGTTGTTGCCTACTTGTTCAGTCCTGAATGTCCGCACTGCAAAGAAATGACGCCGCGGCTCATGCCGATTGCAGAGGAAATGGGTGTTCATATCGACCAACTAAACATTTTGGAGTATGAAGAAGGTTGGGACGAGTATCATGTGGAAGCAACACCGACATTGATTTTCTTTAAAGATGGAAAAGAAGTGAACCGTATGGTGGGGGCACACCCTGATGAAAACATTCGCCAATTCTTTAAAGAAGTGGTATTAAAATAAAGAATTTGGAAATCGTGTTCATAACGGACACGATTTTTCTATGGAGGAAATGAAATGCAGTTTCAATATGAAATTCCGCAAGATGGTTTGACGGTAGAATCGCTGTTGAGGGAAAAATGGCGGCTGGGCAAAAAACTGGTTCATGAACTAAGGATGGCGAAAGCGGTGAAAAATGCGGGCGGAGAATCGGTGAAATGGAACGAACCTTTAGCCAAAGGGACCATTCTCCATTTTTCATTGGATGTTCCTCAATCGGATTATCCGCCGGCCAAGGAATGCAATGTAAATATCCGGTACGAAGACGAACATATTTTGATTGTTTCCAAACCTAAAGGGATGAGCACCCATCCGAATGAGGAAAAAGATAAAGATACTTGCATGAATCATGTCATGGCTTATTTGAACGGGAAAGGCTTGGTGTATGGAGAGCATGTCCACCGGCTCGATCAGGGGACGGAAGGGCTTTTAATTGTGGCCAAACACCCGATTGCCAAATCCGTTTTTGACCGCATGATTGAGGAAAAATCCATCATCCGGACTTATGAAGCGGAAGTTCAAGGGGTAATCAAAGAAAAAAGCGGCACCATCAATGCCCCCATCGGAAGAGACCGGCATCATCCGACCCGCCGAATCGTTTCCAAATCCGGGCAACATGCAGTAACCCACTTTAAGGTAGTCGAGAGAAAAGCACATTCAACGATTGTTCATTTGCAGTTGGAGACGGGACGCACCCATCAAATCCGGGTGCACATGGCGCATATCGGCCACCCGATTGTGGGGGACACTTTATATGGAGCCCGGAAATCGAAAACGGGCAATTACAAGCTTCACGCCATTCAATTGGAATTTGAGCATACGTTTTTAAATAAAAAAATCCTTGTAAAAGATCAGGAAGGCGCTGCTGTTTCCCTGCAATAACATAAAAAGGGCCTGACCAATTTGTCCTTTTGGGTCAGGCTTGATTCTTATCCCTTTTTTTCTTGAAGAGGATTGTCCACAATAACCCCAGAAACATAAATTTGATGATCCCCATCATCATATAAAACTTTTCCTATATTGCTTTCCGGATCGCTCAAATCCAGCATGACGGAATAATGTTCCTCTATCGTCTCCAAATCAAGGGAAGAATCCTCATCATTAGCTATACTTCTAAATCTGATAAGTAGATACGGCCATCCAAATCAATAAGCCGGCAATCAGAAAACCAAAAAATATCCCCTTAAATAATTTCCCTTTCATGAATCCCATCCCGTTCATTTCAGTACCTTTAAATAAAAAGTACATCACCAAATGATCGTGATGTACTTCCGCTTTCAAGAATGCCGAAAATTTGCTTAAAAATCAAAATGGAAATTGTCCGGGTTTTGGCCAAAGCGTTCATTTTTATTCATCGCTTTAATTTCCGCCATCTCTTCATCCGATAGTTCAAAATCGAATATTTGCATGTTTTCCGCAATGCGACTTGGCGTTACGGATTTTGGAATGGTGATTGTATCGTTTTGATAGTGCCAGCGCAACACAATTTGTGCAGGAGTTTTTCCGTGTTTTTTCGCCAGTTTCACCAACGTTTCATCATTTAAAATGCGGCCTTTGCCAATCGGCGCCCATGCTGTGACCGCAATATTGTGCTCTGCGCAAAACGCTCTCAATTCATCCTGCTGCAAATATGGATGGCATTCCACTTGATTCACCATCGGCTTCACATTCGCGTTTGCAAAGAGTTTTTCCAAATGATGCTGATGGTGGTTGGATACCCCTGGCACGCGGATCAACTTTTCCTCATACAGCCGCTCGATGGCACGGAAAGTATCCACAAATTTGTCCTCCACCGGCCAGTGGGTCAAATAAAGATCCACATAATCCAACCCCAATTTTTTCAAAGATGTTTCAAAGGCGCGGAGGGTTTCATCATAACCTTGATCGCTATTCCATACTTTCGTTGTCACGAAAATTTCCTCCCGCGGAATGCCACTTTCACGGATGGCTTCCCCCACTTCCCTTTCATTGTTGTAGAGTGCGGCAGTATCAATCGCCCGATACCCCAGCTCCAACGCTTTAGAAATCGCATTCAACGCTTCTTCCCGGTCTTCCATTTTATAAACACCCAACCCCAAATAAGGCATCTCAACCCCATTGGCCAATGTTTTTGTCGGTATTGCCATAAAATCACTCCTTCAACATTCATTAACACTATTATAAACTGAAAATTTTCAAGAAATAAATCATATCGTTTCAATCGAAATTATTAGAATTAGTATATGAATCTTTTATCATAGAAAATGTCGTAAAAAAATAGCAATATTTTCTCTTTTAAGTTAAAATATTCTGTAATAAGTAGTAAATTTCAGTTATAAAATCTTCTTTCTCAAAATATATAAATTGAGAGGGATCAAACAAAGGGGGAGTATGTTTATATGATGGACACACCTTTATTATTGACAAGTTTTTTAAAACGGGCTGAGCGCTACTATCCGGAGAAATTGATCATTTCCCGTACAGCCCCGGACACAATTCACCGTATTCCTTACAAAGAATATGTCAAACGCACGAGGAAACTTGCAAGCGCTCTTACAAAGCTGGGCATGAAACCTGGTACGAAAGTCGGTTCTTTCGCATGGAACCATCACCGTCATTTGGAAGCATACTTTGCAGTACCTTGCGCTGGCGCCGTCTTGCATATGATCAACATCCGCCTTTCACCGGAACATATCATTTATGTAATCAATCATGCCGAAGATGAAATTTTATTGGTTGATGGCGACCTGTTCCCATTATTTGAGAAAGCCATTCCGTATTTGAAGACAGTGAAACATATTGTCGTCATGCAAGATGATAAAACGGTTCCTGAATCCTCTTTCCCTAATGTGCACTCGTATGAGCAATTGATCGAGGAAGCGGAAGAATTTGAATTTCCTGAAAATTTAGACGAAAATTCCCCGGCAGGCATTTGTTATACAAGTGCAACGACCGGAATGCCAAAAGGGGTTGTGTATACGCACCGCGGGTTGGTGCTTCATAGTTTGATTCTCGGGTTGGCGGACAGCATGGGCATATGTGAAAAAGATGTCATCATGCCGGTTGTGCCAATGTTCCATGTGAATGCATGGGGAATGCCGTTTGCCGCAGTGAATTACGGTACAACACAAGTTTTGCCTGGTCCACATTTTACCCCAAGTTTACTGCTTGATTTGATCGAACAGGAAAAAGTGACATTGACTGCAGGGGTGCCAACGATTTGGCTCGGCGTTCTCCAGGAGCAGGAGAAAAACCCTCGGGATCTTTCTTCTTTAAGAGGCATAGTTTCCGGCGGTTCCGCTTCACCAAAAGGGCTCATTCAAGCCTTTGAAGACAAATATAATGTTCCGTTCATCGTCGGCTACGGTATGACGGAAACATCACCGATTGTATCCCTTTCCCACTATACTTCCGCAATGGAAGATTGGACAAGGGAGCAAAAATTGGATATACGCGCAACGCAAGGGCTCACTGTTCCGTTGCTTGATACGGAAGTTGTCAATGATGAAGGTGTTGTTCCTTGGGATGGAAAAACGATGGGAGAACTTCGCATTCGTGGTCCTTGGATTGCCCATGAATATTACAAAGATGAACGAACAAAAGAAGCGTTCCGCGACGGTTGGCTCTATACAGGAGACATCGCGGTTGTGACACCGGAAGGCTATATCAAAATTACGGACCGTACGAAAGATTTGATCAAGAGCGGCGGCGAATGGATATCTTCCGTCGATTTGGAAAATGCCCTCATGACCCATGAAGCGGTGTTGGAAGCGGCGGTGATCGCCATTCCTCATGAAAAATGGCAGGAACGTCCACTGGCATGTGTCGTTTTAAAAGAAGGAAAACAGGCGACCAAAGAAGAACTGCTTGATTACTTGCGCGGCCAATTTGCAAAATGGTGGATTCCGGATGATGTGGTCTTCTTAAAAGAAATTCCGAAAACTTCAGTCGGCAAATTCCTGAAAGCGAAACTGCGCGAAGAATTAAAAGATTATAAAGTGCAAGCGTAAAGGATTGAAGAGGATGTTCATAAAGTCGATGCTTTGTGGACATCCTCTGAATTTTTTCAGTTTCTCCTTTTCAATCTTTCATCTTTATTTGGATGGTCGACCACATCCGATTGGATCGGATCCGGAATGCGATTATCCTCCTCCAGCTGCTCCCCGTCCCTCAATCGATCCATCTGTTTTCCCAACCAGATGCAGTCTTCCATATTATTTGTCATATGTCCGCTTTCAGGCATTTCATTCCGATTTTCCACAATGATCCCTCCTTATGTTGATACTAGATATTGTGAACAAAACGTTAAAAAAAATGATATAGTAAACTTAATTTAATTCAGCTATACTAAATTAGAGATATCAATTACTTAGGAGGTATACTTCCATGGGTACTGTTTTAATTCTTATTGTATGTCTATCATTTATCACAGCGATTTTAACAGCAGGCCGTGAAGGAGATTATAAAGAAGAATAATCTCTTACTTATTAGAGCTATCATAAAAAGGCAATCCTGATTAATCGGGATTGCCTTTTTATTTTCTTGACATTTTCAGCTTATCAAAATAAACTTAGTTACATAAAGTAAGTTTGTGAAAATAATTAACTGAAGGAGATAGGAAATGACAACACATTTTCATAAAAAACCGAACACGTATGTTTCTCATGTTCAAATAAAAGTGTCCAATTTGGAGCGTTCCGTGGAGTATTATAAAAATGTCATCGGATTTCAAGTTTTGGAGCAGACGGATCATACGGCCGCCTTTACAACGGATGGAAAAACGAGCATTTTATCCATCGAAGAAGTGAAGGATGCATTGCCTTTGCAAAGGGGGCAAACCGGCCTTTACCACTTTGCGATTCTGCTTCCTACCCGGAAAGATTTAGGGAATTTCATCCAGCATATTTCCGAACTGAATGTTCCGATTGGTGCAGGCGACCACCATGTAAGTGAAGCGATTTATTTGTACGATCCGGATGGAAACGGCATTGAAGTGTATGCGGACCGGCCGGAAGAGGAATGGATTTGGAATGGGAATACGGTTTATATGACGACGGAACCGGTGAATTTCCGTTCTCTTCTAGCAAAAGCAGATGGCACTTGGAATGGATTGCCTGAAGGAACGGTGATGGGACATATTCATTTATCCGTCGCTGATTTGCGGAAAACGGAAGCATTTTATACGAAGGCTTTAGGGTTTGAAGTGGTGACAAGATACGGAAGCCGGGCACTTTTCATCTCAACCGGAAAATATCATCATCATATCGGTTTGAATACTTGGGAAAGCTCGGGAGGCTCCCCTGCTCCGGAAAACAGTGTTGGATTGAAGTCCTATACATTGGTGATGGATAATGAGGAAAAAGCAGAGTTAGTGAAAAAGAATTTGAAAGAGCTGGGGCATGTAGTGGAGATATTTGAAGAGGCTCCGAAATTTGGTGGAAGCCAGGCTTTTTCCACTGTTGATCCTTCCGGCATTCGAATTGTTTTTACATTGGATGGGGAATAAATGGATTATGTTTATGGGGTTCTATTCGTAGGAATAGAACTTTTTTTATGAAGGATGGAGTTTTTTTGGAGAGATATTTGCAGGGGGTTCACATTAATTAAGGTGGGATGTGCAAAGAAGGTAATGGTTGCACTATACGCACGAAAGTTGGGGGCATCCGCTCCTAATGTTGCTCTAAATGCACGAAAGGGAGTTGCTTCCGCTCCAATTATTGCTCTATATGCACTAAAGGAGAGGGCATCTGCTCCTAATGTTGTTCTATTCGCACTAAAGGGTGTTGTATTCGCTCCTAATGTTGCTCTATATGCACTAAAGGGAGCTGTATCCGCTCCAATTATTGCTCTATACGCACTAAAAGTGGCACCATCCGCTCCAATTATTGCTCTATACGCACTAAAAGTGGCACCATCCGCTCCAATTGTTGCTCTATACGCACTAAAGGAGGAGGTATCCGCTCCAATTATTGCTCTATACGCACTAAAAGTGGCACCATCCGCTCCAATTGTTGCTCTATACGCACTAATAGTGGCACCATCCGCTCCAATTGTTGCTCTATACGCACTAATAGTGGCACCATCCGCTCCAATTATTGCTCTATACGCACTAATAGTGGCACCATCCGCTCCAATTATTGCTCTATACGCACTAAAAGTGGCACCATCCTCTCCAATTGTTGCTCTATACGCACTAAAAGTGGCACCATCCGCTCCAATTATTGCTCTATATGCACTAAAGGGAGTTGCTTCCGCTCCAAATGATATCCTATGAGCACTAAAGGAGTCACCATATCCACTATTTGATGCATATACGCGCAAGTTGAAGCCTTATCTGAGCAAGGGCACACCTTATCCGAGCAAGTGACCACTCTATCCGAGCAAGCTAACTCCTTATCCGAGCAAGTGACCACTCTATCCGAGCAAGCTAACTCCTTATCCGAGCAAGTTGACTCTCTATCCGAGCAAGATCACACCCCATCCGCACAAGTCACCACTCTATCCGTACAAGTCACCACTCTATCCGAGCAAGTCAACACCCCATCCGCACAAGTCCCACTCTATCCGAGCAAGATCACACCCCATCCGTACAAGTTACCACTCCAGGCAAGCTGACACTACATACGCTCAAGTCAACACCCCCGCAAAATAAACACCCCATCATAGAAAAAGCGAAATGGGAAAATCATCAGTTCTCCCTTTTCGCCATTTTTCATTCCATTCCCGGGAAATTTTGTTGACGCAGCGCTTCATAAATAATAATAGCCGCGGAATTCGATAAATTAAGGGAACGCACTTTATCCGTTTGCGGAATTCGAAGCACCCGGTCGATGTGTTCATATGCAAAATCTTTTGGCAATCCGGTCGTTTCTTTTCCGAACATGAAATAAATATCCTTCTCTTTGTCGCTGAAATCAAAATCGGAATAAGGGCGATCGCTATAAGTTTCAATCAAATAAAGTTCTCCATCTTTCATATATTCAAGAAAATCTTCCAAGGAATCGTGATACACGATATTCACATGCTTCCAATAATCCAACCCTGCCCGTTTCAACATTTTATCATCCGTCGAAAAACCAAGCGGCCGAATTAAATGCAACGTTGTGTTCGTTGCGGCACAAGTGCGTGCAATGTTTCCGGTATTTGCTGGAATTTCTGGTTGATATAATACGATATGTAGTGGCAAAACTAGACACTTCCTTCTATTATACTTCACTAAATCATAGGGACTAGCCTCGTCCCAATAATTCCAGTCCCTTTCCGATTTCACGGAGCACCTCTTCATCCTTTTCCTGCTGAAGGGCTTCAAGCAATGCTTCTTTCGCCTGCTCCCCTCCAATGACGCCAAGAGCCCATGCGGAAGTTCCGCGAATCACCGGCCGTTCATCATTCTTCAACAATTCAATCAATTCCGGAACCGCCGATTGTTCCTTAAAATGGGCAAGGGCGAGAATGGCATTGCGCTGGATCGGCTTTTTCCCGCGCCAAGAGCCCGCCATCGTGCCGAATTTCCTTTTGAACTCTTTATTCGAAAGGTTCAATAGCGGCACAAGAAGCGGCTTTGCCAATTCAGGAACCGGCATAAATTCTTCATGAATCCAATTCGCCTTTCCTTTATTTTTTGGACAAACCGTTTGGCACGTGTCGCAGCCGTAAACCCGGTTTCCGATTTCTCTGCGAAATTCATCCGGCAAATAATCTTTCGTCTGCGTAAGAAAGGCGATGCATCGCTTTGAATTTAACCGTCCTGCCTCCACCAATGCGCCAGTCGGGCAAATATCCAGGCACAACCGGCAATCACCGCATTCATTTTCAATCGGTGCATCCGGCGGAAAAGGAATATTGGTAATCATTTCGCCCAAGTAGACATATGAACCGAACTCCGGCGTGATGATTGAGCAGTTTTTCCCGCTCCAACCAATCCCTGCCCGTTCCGCAACTGCCCGGTCAACCAATTCCCCCGTATCCACCATCGATTTCACGGAGACATCCGGCACTCTTTCCCGCAGCCATTGTTCCATCAAATCGAGCCGTTCTTTTACCGCCACATGATAATCCAATCCCCATGAAGCTCTGGCGAAGATGCCTCTCCGTTCCCCTTTTTTCCCTGCCGGCGGATTTTTCATTTTGGATGGATAAGCGAGGGCAATGGCAATAATGCTTTCCCCTTCCGGCAACAGCTTTTTTGGATCCGTCCGCTTCTCAACATCCCGTTCTTCAAAACCGGACTGGTAATTCAATGCCTGCTGCCTTATCAACCGATTTTTCATTTCCTCAAAAGGAGATGCAGTGGTAAAGCCGATTTTATCCACCCCGATGGATTTCGCATATTCTATTAAATCACTTTTTAACTGTTCAATGTTCATCTCGTTACTGCCGCCCGGAAAAGCCGCAATTTTGCCCTCCCTCCATTACACATCCGACTACTTTCCTCAAACATTTATGGTACAATAAGGTTATAAATTGTTGGCAGGTGAATGTTGTTGAAGCTTACTGTGAATCAAGGACTCTTTTCTAAAATTCCGAATCTGAAAATCGGCATTATCCATTATACCAAAATTGTCGTTTCACCATCGCCTCAAATGATAAAAGGCCGGTTCCAATTGTTTCAAGAGAACTTATATTTTGAGCTGCAAGAAACCCCTGTCACAGAGCGCCCCGGCATCAAAGAATGGAGAACTGTTTGGAAAGCCCTTGGCGCAGATCCAAACCGTTACCGCCATTCCGCTGAAAGTCTGATGCGCAGAGTGGCAAAGCAAAACTATTTATCTCCTGTCCATTTAGCGGTAGACTTGAACAATTTCTTTTCTTTGCAATATGAAATTCCCATTGGCATTTACGATGTACAACACATTGAAGGGGACGTTGAAATTTCATTAGGGGATGAAGAAACCGGCTATGAAGGTTTAAACGGCCGGTACAACAAATTAAATCATATTTTATTCAGCAAGGATAATCATGGCGCTTTCGGAAGCCCTTTTGTGGATTCGGTCCGTACAAGCGTTACAGAAGAAACGACAGAAGCATTGCACATTTTTTACTTACGGCCTTCTTTGGAGGAAAAAGATTGCCAGGAACTTCTCACAGCCTGCGGTAAAATGTTTACCCAAGTGGCGGGCGGGGAATTTACAACGGCCGTGTTGACTGCAGAAAGTCCAAGTATAACGATTTGAGGTGAAACTAATGAAAACCATCCCATTAGCCGAGGGCATCAAATTAAAAAGCATTTTAACGAGAAAAATTCAGGAATTGGTGTACGAAATCCATAATAATGCCCACGTCGTTGTCGAAAAAGGAGAAACACCGAAACAATCCGGCAGAACCGTATCTGAAATCGAAGCGGAATTGGCGCAAGTAAGAAAAGATGTACGCACGTTGGACAAATTGATTTATCGGGCAAACATTGACCATACCATTGAATTTAAAGGGGAAACCATGCCGATTGTGGAGGCTATTGAACTGGCAAAACAGCTGAGAGCAGAAGCAAGTTTATATAAAGATCTGGGAAATTCCGAAAAAGAGAAAATTTACACGACCACTGGCGAAGGAAAGGTTCTTTACGAAGTGGCGATGTATGACCCCCGTGAATACCGGGAGAAAGCCATACAGCTTGAAAAAGATGCGCACCGTCTATCCAATTTGATCAACGCCAAAAACTATGAAGTTCGAATCGAATTTGATGACTCCAAATATTTCTAATATGGAATTTACCCCGGGGCGGTGAGAGTCCTCCCCGGGGTATAACGGCTGTCACTTTGATCAATGCATAGTTGGTAAACCAATTACCGTTGACCTGTCACTTTTTCACCTTTAACCCATGACCAACTAACGCAAAGGGTTCAAAACAAGATACGTACAGTTGAATTTTTTGTGTACAGCCGTTATATAAGAACAGGCTGTTTAGGAAGTTCCCTTTCTAAACAGCCTGCTTCTTTTTTCCCCTCCCCATGTTCATCCAATGGGCGTATAGCCAATGCAATTCCGACAAAAATAGGAATTATTTGGATTTCTTCATTGGAGAAGGCCATCATAAACAAAGAAAAGAGAAATATTCGCTATACTGGTATTCTTCATATTGTTTTTGATTGCTGAAGAACTTTATTCGATACGGGCTTTATAACTCATTGTTTTTTTGAATGATTATTTGAAAAAATAAATACCAATGGTGGGAAGAATAAAATAAATCCATAAAAACCAAAGGAAAAGAAAATCGGAATCAATAGAAATGAAATGCCCGATATGACCGTCAAAATGGATCTTTTCTTCAAACCATATATTCCGATGATGAATCCCAATGCAATACAAACCAAAGAAAGTACTTTCATCCAGTCCATGTTATCACCTCTAACTATTAAAGACCCATCTCCTACTTACTCCACTCCCGGCAGCAGACGCAGCACCTTTTCATCGGCGTCCAATATGGCCTCGACCCCGAGCGGAATGCCGATGTTCGGCGTTGAATGCCCGATATGGAATCCGGCAACTGCCGGTTTTTTATATGGCCATAAATATTCTTTGAATAAAGGTAACATGTCCCCGTCACCAAAACTTCCAATGGCAAAGCCGCTTGCCTCTTTCAATTTTCCGGCGAGTCTCAACTGATTCAGCATGCGGTCCAGTTCCTCTATCCCCAATCGGTCTTCTTCCAAAAGCAAAATTTTCCCGCGCACATCAATTTCAAATTTGGTGCCCAGGGTATCGACGATTCTGCTCAAGTTTCCTCCGATGATTTCCGCCCGGACCGCGCCTGGCACAATCCCTTCCAGTTGGGACAGACTTTCATCATAATAAATTTCATACGGTGCAAACAATTGGAACAACATTTTTTTCGAACGGTCATCCGCTATTGTTGTAAGGGAAGGGCCGTGAAAAGTCACCACATCGGCATATTGTTGGATGGCTATATGTAAAAAAGTGATATCAGAAAATCCCCAAAAAATTTTCGGATGTTCCTCAAGGAGCGGATAGTCGATTTTGTCGGCGATTCTTGCAGCACCGTACCCATCCGAAACACAGAATATCGCTTTTACTTCCGGATCTTCAATCATTTGATGAAAATCCCGCACCCGCTCTTCATCGCTTCCAGCCAAATAACCTCCTTGGCGTCCGATCGTTTGTCCCAATTTATATCGCAATCCCATGTCGGTGAATATCTTTAATTGGCTTTCAAGAATTTTCATATCAAACGGATTGCTTAAGGCGATCACTCCGACAGTGTCTCCTTCATTTAAATGCTTCGGTCTGATTTTCATGGGTTTCCTCCTAGTTGTCATGATACTAAAATTATATTAACAAATGATTTCAAACATTGCTCCAGAAAACCATCCCATTATCCGCTGCCCCCATAAAAAACAATATGATGGTCTTTGAATGCATGTTGCGAAAGGCACAGCTGCCATTCATGAAATCAAGAAAGCAACCCTGGATCAAACATCAATCCGGGTTGCTTATTATCTTCCATCAACCTGATGTTTTTGCACCGTGCTTATCTTCGAATGACTGAACGACCACTGCAGCGGAGGCATCCCCAGTAACATTAAGGGATGTACGGATCATATCCAAAATCCGGTCAACCCCTGCAACAAGGGCCAATGCTTCAAGCGGCAATCCGACCGCTGTAATCACCATGGTGAGCATAATCAGTCCAGCCCCTGGAACACCCGCAGTGCCAATCGATGCGAGAGTGGCTACCAATATGATCATCAATTGCTGCGTAAATGAAAGATCGACTCCCAAGAACTGTGCAATGAACACCACACATACCCCTTGGTACAGCGCAGTTCCGTCCATATTGATTGTAGCCCCCAGCGGCAAAACAAAACTGCTCACTTTCTTGGATACGCCCAAATGTTCTTCTGTATTTTGGATCGTAATCGGCAATGTGGCGGAACTGCTTGAAGTACTGAAAGCAACCAGACTGGCCGGCAAAATCCCTTTGAAAAACTTTACAGGGCTAAAGTTGGCCAAAAATTTCACGGAACTTGAATAAACAATCAGGGCATGAAGGATGCATCCCGCATATACGACGAGAATCAATTTGATGAGTGGGAGCAGGACTGAAGCGCCATATTGTCCGACGACCGGTGCAATCAATCCGAAAATACCGATTGGAGCCACTTTCATAATGATGTGAGTGATTTTATACATGATTTCTGCAAGGCCATCGAAAAAGTGGTATACAGGTTTTGCCCGGTCTCCGACAATGGCAATGGCAATTCCGAGGAAAAGGGCGAAAAAGATGATTTGGAGCATATTGGCTTCAACCAAGGATTGGATCGGATTCGTAGGGATGATATTCAATAACGTATCAATAATGCCAGGCACTTCCGCAGGTTCAGCCGCTTCTTCCGATAGTTTCAAATCGAGCCCTGAACCCGGTTTGAAAAGGTTTGCCAAAATCAAACCGATCAATACCGCAATCGCAGTGGTGATCAAATAATAAACAATCGTAATGCCGCCCATTCTGCCGATGCGTCTTACATCCCCTGTTCCCGCAACACCGACAACAAGCGATGCGAGCACCAGCGGAACAATGATAAATTTAATGAGCCTTAAAAATAAATCCCCCAGCGGTTTGACCACTTCAATACCGGGACCCACAATCACGCCGGCAATAATGGCAAGAACAAAGGCAATCAGGATTTGGGTAAGCAGACCGATCTTTTTCATTTTTCCCCTCCTTCAAGTTGTTTCGTATTGTCAAAAATTACTTAATAAAACTTACGTTTTTGTTGATATAACTAGTTTTATATAAAAAAACTTGCCACCCCCTTAAAATTAGGGTATTTATGAGGTAACCACACACTCAAAAATCCCTAATAAAGGAAGTGACAAGTTGTTACCTCAATTATTAACCTATTTGCTTGAATATATCAAGTA
>NZ_JBHSNQ010000043.1:0-1316 GCF_042655065.1 Ureibacillus suwonensis | reverse complement strand
ATGAATGCAAAATCAAAAGAAAGAAAAGTTATAAACCGTAGACTTGTTGAAATAGTGGATAAGTAAGCCGAGCGTGAACTACAACTCTATAGACGACGAGGGAGAGACATAGATGTCGCGGTACAATGCACAGCAGTGAAAGAAGAAGATCCATCTGTCCTCCGTACTGTCCACCTCTGCCTACATAACTTCTGTAGGGCGGGCCAGACCGCACCCTTTATTGTCGCAACAAGGGACAACAGACAACGCCAAGACAGGACGACTTTCCCTTGAGAGTGCTTCTCCATTATGCAACAACAAAGCGAGGCGCGACAGGTGTCTTGTTGAGAGACAGCGGGTGGGGTCTCCTGTCCCCCGATACTCGTTTGAGGGAGCCCATGAGGACGCAGAGGGTCGCGGCAGAGAGGAACCACGAAGACAACGTGGAAACTTGCTGTCCCCTGCAAGGACAGTAGACGCCTCGGAATTGTCTGGCATGTCCCTATGAGAGAAAGTGTGTCGCCGCAATCTTCTCCCAAAGGGAGATTTGTTTGACACAATTTTCTCTACATCCCCCTAAGGAAGGACAGTAGACATCATATCATTGTACTCGGAGGAAGGACATAATGTCTCTTGTGAATTAACTGTCAGACGATAAATGTTACATACCCTTGGAGGTGTCGCCATCCTGAAAAAATGGGTATTTAAGCAGCATTTTTTGGAATGTCCCTTGATCTTTGAAGGGAAGAAATTTACGAGTTGTGTAGTATTGATAGTAACATCGTTGATGAATGACTGTATTGATTATGTCCAGAAACACCTTATCTTTGGGATGTACGATTTTTGAACACACGGGACATTTCAGTTTACCGATAATATCGAACATTTTTTCGCCTCCTGTTTGTTTTCTATACTCCCTCTTAGCTCAATTGATGGTATAATCTTCTTGAAAAGTAAAAGGGGGAGTTTTCAATGAGGAAAATCAAGATGCTGATGGTAGCTGTAATTGTATTTATGATAGCAATACTACCGGGAATTGTAACAGACGCAGCCCCAAAAAACATGTATGTACACTTCATCAATGTTGGGCAAGGTGACAGTATTTACATTAAAGCGCCAAATGGAGAGGACATTCTCATTGATGGAGGAAATAAAGATGGCAGTGATGTCGTCGCCTATCTTAAAAAGCAGAAGGTAAAGGACATCGAAATCATGATCGCGACTCATCCAGACGCCGACCATATTGGCGGTCTTGATGAGGTTCTCAAGGCTTTCCCTGTGAAAAGTGTGTATGCTCCAAAAGTCGGTAATACAACGCAAGCATATAAAGATTTCTT
>NZ_JBHSNQ010000042.1:0-776 GCF_042655065.1 Ureibacillus suwonensis | reverse complement strand
AATACGAAAGCTTTGAGACAGCGAGAATTGCGTTATTTCAATTCATCGAAGGTTGGTATAATCGAAAACGAATTCATGGAAGCATTGGTTATTTGACACCGGATGAATACGAAAAAATGTGCCGAATTGCAGCGTAAAACATGGGGTACAGAACACTTCCCCCCTTCACATTTTTTGGCACAACAGCCATGGGTTTATTTCTCCACGTCCCAAGTAGATTGTCAAAGGCTCTTTTCACTTTGACAATCTACTTGGGACGTGGAACAATCCATGAATGGTTGTTGTGCAAAAAAAACTTAATCTTTTTGTGTCCAAAAACTTGACGTAGATCCANCAGGATAGGGCTTTTCCGGTAATGCTAGAAGATAATCCCGTTCTTCCTGCCATAAGTCCTCAATACGTACGTTTTTGGCATAATGAATTCTATTTCTGTCCGCCTCTAATTTATGAAATAATTGATCAGTTAAACCCTCATAGCTGTCCATTATTGGAGCTGAAGTAAAAAAGTTATAGCGTATATATCCAACTTGATTCTCAACATTTCCTTTTTCATGGCCACTTCTTGGATTGCATACCTGCACATCAAAGCCATAATAATGCTGAAATTGAACAAATTCATCAGTTAATTGTGCTTCTTCATTTTTTGTCCTTTTTTCTTCACAGCGGGGGTCAAATTATCGATTCTTATCCTTTTAGGTACTCCCCCAACCTGTTTAAAAAGAATATTGAGACCATGTAAGAAGCATTCTTGATTTTCAGCTGGTAACGGTACTGCA
>NZ_JBHSNQ010000041.1:0-12547 GCF_042655065.1 Ureibacillus suwonensis | reverse complement strand
GGGTAACCCGGCGCGAGGGTTCAAATCCCTCCTTCTCCGCCATTCATACATGGCCCCTTGGTCAAGTGGTTAAGACACCGCCCTTTCACGGCGGTAACACGGGTTCGAATCCCGTAGGGGTCATAAAGCCCGGGACAACATTGGATTGTCCCGGGCTTTTATTGTGACTATGAACTTCGTAGTGGAACTTTTGGTGAAATGCTATATACTATAATGACAGTAATTATTTTGGGGAGTAGAGAATTGAATGAAAATAATAGACTTACATTGTGATGTATTAACAAAATTAGCCCAATTTGAGAATGCCAATTTCCGCAATGATTCCAGAATCTATTCAAATTATGAAAGACTCAGAGAAGGCAATGTAAAAGTCCAAGTATTTGCCATTTTTATTCATCCAAGCATACCGAAAGAACAAAAATTCCAAGAAGTAATGCGCCAAATTGAGGCTTTCCATAAATTCGTTTTAAAAGAGCCGGGAATGGTTCATATTACAAATTGGAAACAAATTGATGATCTTGAAGATGGTCAAATTGGAGCCGTGTTAAGTTTAGAAGGCTGTGATGCCATCGATGATGATATGGAAAAGCTGAGAGTCATTTTAGACGCAGGGGTCAAAATTGTTGGATTGACGTGGAATTATGAAAATAAAGTAGGTTATGGGGCATCCGAAGATTCGACAAAAGGAATAAAACCTTTTGGGAAAAAAGTGATTGAACTGTTAAATGATCGGGATATTATCATTGATGTGGCCCATTTGAACGAAAGAGGATTTTATGATTTAATGCCGCTTGCCAAATATGTGATTGCCAGCCATTGCAACTCCCGGACACTTTGCGACCATCCGAGAAATTTAACGGATGAGCAGGTGAAAATGCTCGTTGAAAAAGGCGGGCGTATCCACGTTGTTTTCTATCCTCCGTTGATTGAGAAGGAAAAGGAAACAACAACGATCGAAAAATTAGTGGAGCATATAAAATATTTGTCAAATTTGGTTGGCGTGGAACATATCGGTTTTGGTTCCGACTTTGATGGCATGGATCCGTTATCCGTGAGCAATTTATCAAATGCTTCCGAATTTCCAAATATCATTAAAACTTTAAGAAATGAATTTACAAAAGAAGAAGTAAAACTATTTTCAGAAGATGGATTTTTAAATTATGTTAAGAAATTGGCATAAAGATTTGTCAATACAGGATGTTTTCCGTTTTACGTTGCCGAGAGTCTCCCTCCGGCAATTTTTTTGTTTAGGGGAATGAAAGAAACCTTTGGAGGAAAGATAAAAGTATTATAATTAATACATAAAAAATGATATGATAAAATAGATATTGCTTGTTCGGAAAGGCAATTAAAAAGTAGGAATAGAGAAGCAGAAAGTAAGATTCTGCTATTTTTATGGAAAAGAAATCGCTTTTTACGGAGGTTTTTTTCATGCAGCATAAGTGGTTAAAAACCACTGAAGTTGAAGTGGCATCAAACAAATTGTCTTTTTATATTGAAACGATTGAAGTGAATCAATTGTCTCCGTTGGCATTTTTTGCGGCGGGAGAAAAGAAATATAAAGGGGAAAGATTTTTTTGGCAAAATCGGGAGAAAACATTGACGATTGTAGGCCTTGGACAAGCAATCGCCTTTGAGAATAGATTAGGTCATCAGAGATTTGACGAGATCGAATATCAATGGAAAGAATTGACGAAAAATATTGTGATGGAAGAACAGGAGCCTCAACCAATACTGTTTGGCGGCTTTACCTTCGATCCTGAAAATAAGGAAAGCGGTGAATGGGACGGGTTCCCTCAAAGCTACTTTACGGTAGCCACTTTCCAGTTAATTAAACAGCATGAGAAAACATATGTCAGCATTCATTTGATTACGGATCAGCAAGATTCATCCAATCTTTTTGATGAATTGAGGGAAGAGCGGGATCGGTTGATTCATGCTGCCCAAGTGAAAGAATTGAAGACATATGATAAGCCGGAAATATTATCGGTTCATGAACGGAATAAAGAGGATTATTTTCAAGCCGTTGAAAGCGTTACGAATTTGATTCGCAATCAAGAAGCGGATAAAGTGGTCATTGCCCGTTCATTGGAATTGGAGTTTAAAGATTCCGTCTCCTCTCCCCAAGCCATTTATCAAATCATGAATGAGCAGCCGGAAAGTTTTTTGTTTGGCCTTGAACGCAAGAATCTGTTGTTTTTTGGCGCAACTCCGGAACGTTTAGTGAAAGTGGAAAATCAATATGCTTATTCTGCTTGTGTTGCCGGCTCCATCAGAAGGGGAACGACGGCAAAAGAAGATAAATGGTTGGGCGAACAATTGTTGAGTGATTCCAAAAATTTAATCGAGCATCAATATGTAGTCGATATGATTGAAAGCACCTTTAAGAAGCTTTGCGCCCAATATAAAGTGCCAAAGCGGCCAAAATTATTGAAAATCCGGGATATCCAACATTTATATACGCCTGTGGAAGGGAAATTATACCAAGATGCATCGATTTTGCAATTGGTGAAACATTTGCATCCGACACCTGCTTTGGGCGGGGCTCCAAGAAGCAAAGCGCTCCAGATGATCCGGGAATTTGAAAAAATGAACCGCGGCTTATACGCAGGGCCAATCGGATGGATGGATGCTGACGGAAATGGAGAATTTGTCGTTGCCATCCGATCCGCAGCGTTGATTGACAATAAAGCTTATTTATATGCAGGTGGCGGTATTGTCGCCGATTCCAATCCGATGACGGAATATGAAGAAACATTAGTGAAGTTTCGTCCGATGTTAAGGGCTCTAGGAGGACAATTCAATGAGTGAACGTAAGATTTTGACCGACTATGTGTATCAAATTGTCGCTTCCCTTGTACAAAATGGGGTGGAAGATGCGGTGATCAGCCCTGGTTCACGTTCAACGCCGCTAGCCTATGCTTTTGCATCAACGAAAGAAATGAATGTTTACCGTCAAGTGGATGAACGATCCGCAGCGTTTTTCGCCTTGGGACTGGCAAAATCAAAGGCGAAACCGGTTGTATTGCTCTGTACTTCAGGCACTGCAGCCGCAAATTACTTCCCTGCCATTGTGGAAGCGAAATATGCCCGGGTTCCGCTCATTGTCATTACCGCCGATCGCCCCCATGAATTGCGGGAAGTCGGTGCTCCACAAGCGATTAATCAACTTGATTTATATGGCAAGCATGTCAAATGGTTTGCTGAATTCCCAATCCCTGATGATCATAGCCAAACATTGCCGTTTATCGAGCGGCATGTCGCACGGGCTGTAGGGATTGCTAACACCCATCCGTTCGGTCCGGTACATATGAATGTTCCATTCCGGGAGCCGTTGCTCATCGATTTCCGGGACGAATTGCCGAAAAGCACGTTTTCCGCCCGTTACAATAGTTCCGTCACACCAAGCACGGAAGCGATGAATGCGCTATCATCGATTATTCGGGAAACAAAAAGGGGGATCATTGTCATCGGCGAACTGGCCCTTGGCACCCATCCAGCATATTTATGGTCGCTTATTCGAAAATTGAAATGGCCGGTTCTTGTGGAAAGTTTATCGAACATGCGGGGGAATGTTCCCGAAGATTGCATGGAGTATGTGATTGCAACCTATGATGCGCTTCTGAAAAGCGAAGAGTTTAAAAAGCGGGCGGGTTGTGATACGGTCATTCGTTTTGGCGCGCAGCCGGTATCAAAATTTTTGACGATCTTCTTGACTGAAATGCAGCCGGCAAATTATGTGGTGATTGATGAGGATCCGTTATTCAGGGATTCATCATCGGTTTCCACCCATTCCATCCATGCTTCCATCGGCAGTTGGCTGGAGGAGATGGAGGTCCATTCATCCATTGAGGAGGAATATCGTATTTTTTGGCAATCAGCGGAACGCATTGCAATGAAGCATATTCAAGCATATAGCGGGCAAGAAAAAGATGAAGGGGCATTCGTTCAATACTTGCTGGAACATTTGCCTGAAAAAAGTGATCTATTTGTCAGCAACAGTATGCCGGTCAGAGATATCGATACTTTTTTATTGCCCACGAAGAGGGATATACAAATATTTGCAAACCGTGGGGCAAACGGCATTGATGGGGTGATTTCCACCGCTTTCGGTTTCTCCAAGGGAAGGAGAGATCGGGAAACTTACTTGCTGATCGGCGATTTGGCGGCATTGCATGATATAAATGCATTTCTGTTAACCCGTTATCAGCCATGCAATATGACGGTCATTGTGTTGAATAATGATGGCGGCGGCATTTTCTCCTATTTATCCCAGGCAACGGTGAAAGAATATTACGAAGATCTTTTCGGAACTCCAACGGCTTTGCAGTTCCATGACGTGGCCCATATGTATGGGATGGACTATGTCATGATGAAAGAATTTGATGAGAGGGAAAAGCTCTTTGAAAAAAGCGGACGTCCTTTAAGATTGATTGAAATCATGACAAACCGGGGTGAAAATGTAGAAGCGCATCGGAGATTATGGCAACAAATACATTCGGAGTTGAAAGAATGGCTACTTTAATGGTTCGTGGAATTCAAGTGAATGTGGAAATTTGGCACGAGAAAGAGAAGGAAACAATCGTTTTATTGCACGGTTTTACCGGATCTACGAAAACATGGCACAGGGTCATCGAACACTTGCCAAGTTCAATAAAAATTGTGACGATTGATTTATTGGGGCATGGCAAAACGGAATCCCCAAAAGATCCATCCCGTTACACGATGATCGAGCAAGTGAAAGATTTGGAAGAAATCTTTCATCAACTCGATTTACATGATTTCACTTTATTGGGGTATTCGATGGGAGGGAGGGTTGCATTGTCATACGCGGCCCGTTTCCCTAAACGGATCAAACGGTTGATATTGGAAAGTGCATCACCGGGGCTCCGGACTGAAGAAGAGCAAGCTGCCAGAAGACAATCCGATGAATCATTGGCTGATGAAATTGAGGAAAAGGGAATCCATTGGTTCGTGGAAAAATGGGAGAATATCCCGCTTTTCGCTTCCCAAAAAACATTGCCCGCTGAAGTGCGGCAAGCCGTTCGTGAGGAGAGATTATCTCAATCGGAAACGGGGCTTGCCAACAGTTTGCGCGGAATGGGGACAGGGGCTCAAGCTTCCCTTTGGCGAAAATTGATCCGTCTCTCAATGCCTGTTTTCCTTATCACCGGCGAACTTGACCAAAAATTTGTTCACATCGCTGAACAGATGGTGGATCAGTTGCCAAATGCACAACATTTGATTGTTCCGAATGCCGGCCATTCAATTCATGTGGAAAATCCGGAACAATTTGCTACAATAATTAAGGGAGTTTTATAAAATTCGGGGAGGTTACTCAAATGGCTCGTGAGTGGAAAACGTTACATACTTACGAAGATATCAAGTATGAATATTACAATGGAATTGCAAAAATCACCATCAATCGTCCTGAAGTGCGCAATGCGTTTCGTCCCAAAACGGTAGAAGAGATGATTGATGCATTCTCCCGCGCCCGTGACGACTCCAATATCGGTGTCATTATCTTGACTGGTGAAGGAGATAAAGCTTTCTGTTCCGGCGGCGACCAAAAAGTGCGCGGCCATGGCGGTTATGTGGGCGATGACAATATCCCTCGCTTAAACGTGTTGGACTTGCAACGTCTAATCCGCGTCATTCCAAAACCGGTTATCGCGATGGTTGCTGGATATGCGATCGGCGGCGGACACGTATTGCATGTAGTATGCGATTTGACAATTGCTGCGGATAACGCCATTTTTGGACAAACTGGTCCGAAAGTCGGTTCCTTCGATGCGGGATACGGTTCCGGCTATTTGGCACGTATCGTTGGACATAAAAAAGCCCGCGAAATTTGGTATTTATGCCGTCAGTATAATGCGCAGGAAGCATTAGAAATGGGATTAGTAAACACAGTTGTACCTTTGGAACAATTGGAAGATGAAACGGTGAAATGGTGCGAAGAAATCCTTGAAAAATCACCAACGGCCATCCGTTTCTTAAAAGCCGCCATGAACGCGGATACCGACGGACTTGCCGGTCTTCAACAATTTGCAGGGGACGCAACGCTTTTATACTATACAACGGATGAAGCAAAAGAAGGCCGCGATGCGTTCAAAGAAAAACGCAAACCGGACTTCGGCAAATTCCCAAGATTCCCATGATTTCTCGAAGGCTGCATAGAGGTGTGAAATTAGGCTGTCTTGAAAGTGATTGCTTTCAGGGCAGTTTTTTCATTCACGGGAAAATGAAACACTACTGCGGCATCAGCGCTATTTTTTTAGTAAAATGAAGGGGAGAAATGGAGGAATTTTCATGTATCCTAATTGGATTTTGCAACGAGCGAACTTGACACCCAACCGGATCGGATTAACTTTTGAAGGAAAGCGATGGACGTTTGAAGAAATCAAGGAAATCTCCTTCGAACGCGCAAAGCAACTGGCTGCTTTGGGAATTGAAAAAGGAAGCCGCGTTGCCATACTTGGCGAAAACGATTCAAACACGATCTTTGTCATGTACGGATGCATGCATTTGCAATGTGAAATGGTGATATTAAACCGAAAATTATCGCAAAGCGAATTGGCGTATCAAATCGATGACGCACAGGTGACAAATGTGCTGGTGAATGACAACGATTTGGCTTTAATCCCCGAAAATGTAAATTTCCTGTTATTTTCGGAAATTGAAAATAGCGGTTGTGAGCCCATCGAAATAAGTAAAGAGTGGACGGTCGATCAAACAGTTTCCATCATGTACACCAGCGGTACGACCGGATTTCCGAAAGGCGTCCGGCAAACGGTGGAAAACCACCAATCCAATGCCCTCGCTTCCGTTTTAAATATCGGCCTTTCAGAAAAGGATGTATGGTTATGTGCTGTTCCGCTTTTTCATATCAGCGGATTTTCAATTTTGGTCCGTTCCTTATTGTATGGAAATGAAGTAAAGCTGTATCGCAAATTTGACAGCGAATCCATTGCAAAAGACATTGCTTACGGACGGATTACCCACATCTCCCTTGTGGCGGTCATGCTGGAACGAATTTTGCATGTTTTGGAACAACATGAAATGAAGGCTTCCCCATCCTTCAAATTGATTTTGGCCGGAGGAGGCCCTGTTCCAATCGATTATTTAAGACGGGCTGAGGAACGGGGAATGAAAGTGCTGCAGACTTATGGTATGACGGAGACTTCCTCCCAAACGGCCACTTTGCCAGCAGAGGACGCTTTACGAAAAATCGGTTCAGCCGGAAAGCCGTTGTTTTTCAATCAAATTAAAATCTTGGGAGCAGAAGGGCCATATCAGGAAGGGGAAATTTGCATCCGCGGTCCTCATGTGACACCGGGTTATGTAGGGCGGTTCGAAAATAAACCTTCCACTGAAGACGGCTGGCTGCATACAGGAGATATCGGCTATTTGGATGAAGAAGGGTACTTGTATGTTGTTGACCGCCGTTCAGACCTGATCATTTCAGGTGGGGAGAATATTTATCCTGCAGAAGTTGAAAATGTGTTGATGGGGCATCCTGCCGTCAAAGAAGCGGGGGTTTGCGGTGTGGAGGACGCCACTTGGGGACAAGTGCCGGTTGCCTTTGTCGTATTAAAACAAGCCGTTTCAACGGATGAAATCATCGACTATTGCCATGTCCATTTGGCAAAATATAAAGTGCCGAAACAAGTACACATCGTAGATTCATTGCCTCGAAACGCTTCGAATAAATTGATGCGGAGAAAATTGAAGGAATTATTGCCTTAAAGATAAAGAGCGAATGATTGGCGTCATCCGCTCTTTTTCCATTAATTCAATGCTTTTTCCAACGTCTGAAGGTTCTTTTCCATCAGAGTAAAATAATCTTCATTATTTTTGATATCTTCTTCCGTCAATACGCTCAAATTATGCAACATCAAGGATTCTGCCCCAATTTCTTTTTGAATAATGGATGTGAGCTTTGATGATACATTTTGTTCAAAGAGGATATAATGGATATCATATTGTTTGGCAAGGTCGACAATTTCCGCAAGTTCTTTCTGGGATGGTTCGATTTGGGAATTCAACCCAGCTACTGGAATTTGGGTGAGTCCATAATTTCCGGCGATGTAGCCAAAGGATGCATGGGATACGAAGAAAGTTTTCTTGGAAGCATTGTCCGCAAGTGCTTTGAATTGTTGATCCAATTCATCCAATCGTTTGGCCAATTGCTCATAGTTTTTATTGAATGTATCTTCCTGTTCCGGAAGCTGTTTGACAAGTTCGTTTTTAATCGTTAATGCCAAATCTTTGGAAATCGTTGGTGAAAGCCAAACGTGCGGATCGATATCTCCGTGATGGTGATCATGCTCTTCCTCATGTTCGCTTGCTTCCTCATGGGAATGGCCAGTGGAAGTCTGCAAAACTTCTTCATCGATATTTTCTGCCACAGGAACAAATTTTACATGTTCATTGGCCAGCGTTTTTTTGGCATTTTCCACGAATCCTTCCAGACCTAATCCAATGTAGAAAAACAAGTCTGCATCTGCCAAAGCAATCATATCCTTCTGCGTAGGTTCGAAGGTATGTTCATTTGCGCCAGGAGGATAAATGGACGAAACGTTAACAAATTCCCCCCCTATTTGTTCTGAAAAATATTGTAGTGGATATACTGTTGTGTAGATGTCGATTTGGCCGCTTTCCTGCTGTTTTGGCTCATCACCGGAGCAAGCGGTCAACAGCAGCATCACCGCAAGCATTGAGAGGATAAAAAATTTTCGCATTTTATGACTCCTTTTCCTTAAATAGTAATGATTACGATTTATAAATTTCACGAAAACAATGATACCATGAACCGGGTCAAAAAGACAATAAGAAAAACCTTCGAAATTATTTTTTTTTCGAAGGCCATTTGTCAGGGACGGGATCAAAACCCCCGGGATGAAAAGGATGGCATTTCAATATGCGGATCGTGGTCAAAATGAATCCTTTAATGGCACCGTGTTTTTCAAAAGCTTCCAGTCCATATTGGGAACAAGTCGGGTAAAACCGGCACGTTGGGGGAGTCAGTGGAGAAATAAATTTTCTGTAAAAACGGATCAGCCAAATAAAAAGATGTTTCATTGTTTTGTTTGTTCATTCCTTACATTCGGTTCATGTTTCGTATCAACAGTCTGTTTCAAAGCGCCTTTTCTTTTGAAATGTATAAAAAGGGCAATTGCGCCAATCATGATGATGAAATAAATAATTCCAACAACGATTAAAATTCCGTTATCCAAAGTGATCACCTCTATTAACTGCCTATCAATATAAATCATAAATGAACAAACCGGATAAATCCAATGAAAATATCCATACTATCAGTTGAAGGACTTTTTTGAGAATTCAATTAATTGTAATGGTTTCTAAACACAGATTCCGTTATAATCAAATTAGGAATGAAAAATATGGTAATGAGGTGATATTATGGCAAATGATAAACTAATTGATCAATTAAATGAATTGGTATCCACTTACTCTGTGTTATATACAAAACTCCACAATTACCATTGGTATGTGACAGGGCCAAGTTTCTTTACTTTGCATGAAAAGTTTGAAGAATTATACAATGAAATCACAGCCAATTTGGATGAAGTGGCGGAACGGATTTTGACAAAAGGCGGTAAACCTGTCGCCACTATGAAAGAACATTTGGAATTATCGAGAGTGAAAGAAGCAAGCGGTTCAGAAAATGCGGAAGAAATGGTGCAGGCGATTATTGATGATTTCCAATCCACAATGAAATTGATCAAAGAAGCGATGGAAGAGGCGGCAAATCAAGGGGATGACCGTACGGAAGATATGTTGAACGCGACGTTCCAAAGCCTTGAAAAGCATGTTTGGATGTTGTCAGCGTTCTTGGGAAAATAAAAAGAAGTATTGACCTCAAAAGTTCCTTCATCGAACTTTTGGGGTTTTTTTATTGATTTTGTATAGCAGCGATTTTTTTCTCCATAATGAAAATAAGGAGGGTGATTTCTATCGAAAAGACAACGCTTTATGTGAATGTATTCAACCAATCGTACAACTATATTCCTACCGGGGAACCTTGCGAGTTTAAAATTGAATTGGAACCGGAAAAAGCTTTTATTTTTAAAAAGCTGTTCAATCAGTTGAATACGTTGGAATTCGACAATATGGTGAGGGCACACTTGCCGTATCTTCCGTATCATTTGGATGATGAAAATGATGAAATCGATAACCGATTGAAAAAAATTTATGCCTTAATCCACGAGTTTGGCGATGAAAAAGTGAGAGAATTCGTAGAACAATTGCCCTATTTCAGGAATTGAATAAACCACATCCCTTCGCTACACTATAGGTATGTATAGGAGTTGAAGGGATGTTTACTTTTTACGATTTAAACAATAATAAAGTGGAATTAAGTTTCGGTGGTCCTCCTTTTCCAATGGAACCCGGACATGTGCTGGTGCTTGTCCAAATGGATGGGAAATGGCTTTGTGCCATCAATGAAAAACGCGGTGTTGAGTTTCCGGGAGGCAAAGTGGAGCCTGGTGAAACGCTCGTGGAAGCAGCGAAGCGGGAAGTGTACGAAGAAACCCGCGTACATATAAAGGATTTGAAACTGTTTGCCCACTATACGGTTTATGCACAACCACCTTTTTGTAAAGCGGTTTTTACTGCAAAAGTGGAGAGAATCGACCCGTTTTTGAAACAATATGAAACAAGCGGACGGCTGTTTTTGAAGATGGAAGAAGCGTTGAATCATCCCGGCGCCAGTTTTTATATGAGGGATGCAGGAATGAAAAAGATGATGCAGGAAGTGAAGCGTTTTGAAAGAGAATGGCAGTATTGAATCGATCAGAAAATATCCTTCCCCCAATCCCCATGTGGAACTTGAGGAAATTGTTTATTGGTCGGATGGATTGCGGGTAAAAGGATTGCTTGCAAAGCCCATTGAAGAAGGTTCTTATGAAGGGCTGCTTTACTTGCGCGGCGGATTGCAGTCGGTGGGGATGGTAAGACCTGCCCGGATTGCCCAATTTGCATCCCATGGTTTTGTTGTATTTGCTCCTTATTACCGGGGAAATCGGGGGGGAGAAGGGAGGGACGAGTTTGGCGGCGATGACCGCTTGGACGCCCTTTATGGAATCGAAGTATTGAAGAATTTGGCCAATGTTGATTCTGTCCATCTTTTCGGCTTTTCCCGAGGGGGATTGATGGCATTATGGACGGCCATTTTAAGCAAAGATGTCCGTTCTGCCGTTACATGGTCGGGCGTATCCGACCTGGCAGCTCTTTATCATGAAAGGGTCGATTTAAGAAGGACGTTGAAGCGGCTGATTGGCGGATCCCCCAACAAGTATCCTGAAATATATGCGGAACGTTCTCCCGTATATGAAGTCGATCGCATTCAGGCACCGGTTCTCATTATTCATGGCACCGAAGATCAGAATGTAAGCATTGAGCAATCCTATAAATTGGAAAGGGCGTTGAAGGAAGCGGGAAAGCCATACGAGACTTGGTATATGGCAGGGTTGGCCCACCATTTTCCGCCCCATCTCAATCGGGAAACAGTGCAATCCATTTGCAAATGGATGATCGACAAGGGAAAGGACAATAAAAAGTAGGGATCAGAATTTTCCTTTTCGAAAATTTAAATATGAACAAAAGAAAAGAGGCTGGGACAAAACCCCCTCTAAAATGGAAACAGCTCATGAAATTTTGGAATGAAATTTCATGAGCTGTTCTTCATTTTTTCAATAAAAAATAAGGACCTCTTCTGTTAAAATTAAGTTACCACCAAAACTAACAGAAAGAAGGGTCCTTATGTTTAAATATTATAACATGAATCAATTAGTTTTACCTCTAGATTTAGAAATAAAATTACAAGAAAATGATATTGCCTTCCATATTCACCATTTAGTTGAAAGTATTCCAAATGAAGCCTTCCAGCCGTTTCTTCGAAATACAGGTTGTCCTGCTTATCATCCACGCATGATGCTAAAAATTATTTTGTGTGCTTATTCCCAATCAGTCTTTTCAGGTCGGAAAATTGAAGCNATCAATCGTTTTCGTGTGCATCCGGAAGTAAAAGAATTAATTCGTCAATGTTTTGTCCAATTCCGTTGCCAACTGGTGGAAGAAAAGTTAATCGATCAAGAAGCCATTTTTATCGATGGTACGAAGATTGAAGCGAATGCCAATAAATTTACTTTCGTATGGAAGAAATCCATTGAAAAATACAACCAAAACTTAATTGAAAAGTCCAATCAGTTATACAACGAACTATTAGAAAAAGAAATCATCCCTGAAATGGAGCGGGAAAATGAGGGAGAACTGTCCGTAGAAGAACTCGCTCAAATGGTGCAACAAGTCGATGAAGTCATTAAGGAATATGACCAAAAGATAGAAACATCGCCCGATGCCACAGAACGAAAAGCATTAAGAAGCGAACGGAAATATCCAAAACAAGCGTACAAACAATTAATAGACTTCATTCTACGAAAACAAAAATACCAAAAAGACTTGGACATCTTGGGGGAACGGAACAGTTATTCCAAAACAGATCAAGATGCGACGTTCA
>NZ_JBHSNQ010000040.1:0-50936 GCF_042655065.1 Ureibacillus suwonensis | reverse complement strand
AATATTTTACCAAAAGAATAGGTGTCTTTCTTTATGTTTTAAAAAATGTCAAATGATAATTTTGTACTTCCAAAACCCATTTACATCAAGCATTTAAACAAGATTTTGGACTGCGAAAGTTGAGTAAATAACTTTTAATTTTTCTCCTTTGTCTAAAGCAAAGTAAAGAGATCCAGGGTCAGTAAAGGCAATATCTGCTTGACCGGAAAGAATATTTTTAATAGCATCTCCACCACCAGCACCGGGAATCACCTTTAAATCAATGCCTTTTTCTTTGAAAAATCCTTTTTCATCATCGACTAATAGGTTGACGGATTCTGTAATAGGCTGGCTCCAGAGTGCAACTGTCAGCTGTGCAAATGATTCTTTTTCATTCGAGCCTTCCTCTTTTGAACCGCATGCTGTTAGAAGTAATAAAAGAAATGCGATGATTATATGTTTCAACTTCATATCTTTCATATCTCCTTCTTCAATCTTTTCATCCACATTTTTTCAAGCCAAGATACAGTTAAGTAAAGAATCATACCGAAAATTGTTAATAAAATTAATGTGGCAAACATAAGGGCGGTATCCATCATTGCTTGGGTTGCGATAATAAGCGCCCCTAGTCCTTCACTGCCGCCGATAAATTCTCCGACAACCGCCCCCACAATTGCAAGGACAACCGAAACACGAAGTCCAGCTAAAATGCCCAGCATACCAGAAGGAATTTTTAAGTGAATTAATGTTTGTAGCCGTGTTGCACCAAGCATTTTAAATAGTTCCTGCTTTTGTATATCGCTTAACTGAATCGCTGTTACTGTATTTTCAAGCAATGGGAAAAAGCATACAAGCGCAGTAATAACAACTTTGGACGTCATGCCGAAGCCAAACCAAAGAATAAATAACGGAGCCAATGCCAGCTTGGGAACTGCTTGACTCGCTATAATATAAGGAAAGAGAAGCTTACGTAAAAAGGCCACTTCTCCCATTAGAACTCCCACTGTAAATCCAGCTGCACCACCAAAAAAGAGACCAAGAATTACTTCAGCGGCAGTCCGTTGAATATGCTGTGTAAAATAGCCGTTTAAAAGTCCATCAACAAGGGTGAGTACTATTACAGAAGGAGCTGGTAATACAAGTTCGGAATAGGACTTGGATGATATTTCCCAAATAACTAGTAAAAAAATGAATAATAAAAATGAATAAACGGATGTTTTTTTCATAAGCGTTCACCATTCATTACTTGACGTAACGTGAAACATAGTTCGTTAAAATAAGTCTCGTATCTCATTTCCATTCTACGTGGGCGTTCAAGCATGATTGGGGTTTGATAGACAATTTCTCCATGTGCCATGACAGCAATTTTATCGGATAAATATACTGCTTCCGCAATATCATGGGTAATAAAGAGCACAGTAATATTATGCATATTGCACATTCTTAAAAGATCATCTTGCAGTTCTTCTCTTGTAATGGCATCTAATGCTGCAAAAGGCTCGTCCAAAAATAATAAAGAAGGCTTTTGCATTAAGGCTCGTGCAAGAGCGACCCGGCTTTGTTGTCCACCGGAAAGCTGTAAAGGGTAACAATCTCGATAAGAGGCTAAGCCAACAAGCTCTAAGTATTCCATTGCCTGCTCCATATCCTCACTTCTGATTTTCCGTTTCAATTTAATAGGGAGAAGCACATTTTCAATAACTGTTTTCCATTCCAATAGAGTTGGAGTTTGAAAAAAAAACTACAATTAGGTAAAGGTTTGATTACTTCCTTTCCTTGCAGGCGAATGCTTCCATTCTCAGATGAAAGCAGGCCAGCAGCAAGCTTTAATAAGGTCGTTTTTCCGCAGCCGCTTTTTCCAAGCAGACAATGAAACTCTCCTTTATTGATTTCCCAGCTAATCCCACGTAAAATTTGATTTTTTCCTTGTTCGTAACTGTATGTTACATCCTCCATTACCAAAAAACTCATATTAAAAACCTCCTAATCAACATAAGGAGCAAATTGTTCACTATCCACTATTGCCGATGATTCGATGTCTACCATTTGAATTAAATCCAGTAGATTGAACCGTCCATCATGATGCCAACCTGCTTCAGGGGAAGTCATTTTTCCTAGTGCTGTGATTCGTGTTACGCCAACGTTAGCCAACAACTCTGCCCAGTGGAAAAGTTCTTTAGGGGTTGCGGCCATTCCAATCGTTTGAAGAAATGAGCGGTATGGCTTGATGTATGGCAGAATGTCTTCTAATTTTTCAAAAGAAATAACCCGAATTACTCGATTCAACGGACTTGCCGTAAAAACTTTTTCCTCTTCTTCATAAACAACCGTCCATTGATGTGTGGAAGTTCCAAGCACTTCTTTTCCTGTTGCTGTAAAAGTGCTCATTTCTTCCTTTTGCCGCCATGAAGCAAGGGCAACTGATTCTTCCATGGAAAGCTTACGCCTTGGATAACGCTTTTCGAAGTTTTCTAGCTCCCCCGCAATCAAGCGGGCAAATTCCACTGGCGATACTTTTCCGCCTTTTTGCACATAAAATAAGTGCGGTGAGTAACAACCTTGCTGATCGTAACGAATGACATCAAGTGCGGCTTGATGAGCAATTCGCCATGCTTTGTGCGCATCTAAGGCAGATTTTGAAATGATGCCAAAGCTTACTTTATGACCAAAAGGTAAAAAGCGAGTAGTAATGGGAACTTGTTTTTTTAAAGCTTGCAGCGTTTCGTTGTTACCGTATCCGATAACGAGATTCGACTTTTCAAATATCATCTTCTCTCGCTTTTCATCGCCGCCTTTCCACCACACAACTGCAAAGCAATTGGCAAGACTCGGCTCGGCCTCTGCTAAGGCTTTTGCAAACCAGCCGGCAAAAAGAGGTTCAGAACTTGAAACTTTTCCGATATTTCCTGCTTTTACTAGCAGACCAGATACGAAACTCCAAATAGGCAGTGCTGGAACATTCCCTGCCCATACATGGGTAATGAGTTCGGGTCCAATTGCTTTTGAAAAACCACCTTTTGCGCGCGGCTGAAAATGATCTAATAATAATGGATTTCCTAAATCTTCTACTAGGAAACGCTGGAGTTCGTGCTTGCGAAATGTTTTTAAAAAAGATGTAAGACCAAGGCGAATTACCTCCTCATCATAGCCGGTGACAATCGGAAGCAACTTTTCCGCCTGCTGTCGATAAGATGAACTGCGTTCCAAAAATTGTTCCGTTACATAACCGATGATGTCCACTACTGTTGATACCGACAGTGATTTTAAGATTTCCGCACTTTCTCTTTTCACCGTGTCAATGACCCTCTGCATTTGCTCTAATGTAAGGAGAGGCAGTTCCACTTCTAAATCCTGAAACTTCAGGATTTTCTTATCAAATTTCGTTTCTCCGATATTTGGAATATATCCAGCTGTTATTCTCATTTTGCTGTTCCTTTCGCCAATTGAATAAACTCTTCTACCGCTAGCGAGCATCCCCTTACCTCGGCACCTTGAACTCTACCGAACAGATAAAATCCTTCATCAACCGCCATTCCTACATCCTCAGTAGCAACCGCCATTACGGAATTAAAGTTCGCTAAATCATAATGAACTAAAACACCACGTTCTCCTTCTGGAACCTCTTCACCTGTTAACGGATTGATGACTCTCGTACGAATCCAACTAGGTCCAGTTTTTATAGATGGAACGACCTCATTGCCATCATCATAAAATTGCGTGCTTAGCTCTGTTATGCCGTACATATTAATACAATTGCTTCTATCTACACCGAAATATCTTTCAAGCAACTGATAAAATTCATTTAAATCTAATTCCTTTGATTTATTTTTATAACCACCAGTATCAAGAATTTTGCTTCCCTTCGGCAGATTAAACGTTTTTCCTAAACGCTCCAATTCCTCAAACAAATGAACAAAACTGAAACTTGCTCCGAGCAAAGCAAATGGTTCTCCTGTTTTTTCGGCATGTTCCAACTCACTGATGATTTTTTGAATATGTACGCCGTTCTCTTTTAATAAATAGCAGCTGTCCTCTGTGCCAAACTCTTTCATGACAAGAGCTAAATAATGGGCTAAGGATGAGTGCGGCATTTTCTCTTCAGTTGGAAACAAAATTCCCATGCGGATGCGATTTGTTTCTTTCATAAACCGTTCTTTAAAGTTGATAATCATGGAAAGTTCTCTGATTTCGAGAGTGGAATGAAAGTGTTTGCCTTGTTTTCCTTGGGTTGTTCCGCTTGTCATAAAGACTCTAACCGCTGCCTCTGGATCTGAACATGTCAATGGAACCTCTTTAAAGGCACTCATCGGCACATAAGGAATGTCTCGCCAATTTTTCACAAGCCGCGGTGTCTTTCCTTTTTGGCGGCAAAATGTTTGATAGGGGAGATTATGTTTGTATTGATAATTAAAAATATGTAAAGCCAAGCTATTAAACTCTTCTTCTGAAGCTTGATTCTTTTTGATAAATTGAGAAAGTTCCTCTATGATTTCTCGTTGCTGAGTCATCGGTTTTCACCCTTTCCGCAAAATAAAATGCACTCTGCCTAAGCAAAGTGCATAATTCGACTTACTACACTCCCTGCGCTGGCATTACCCAAATCAGGTTCAAACGGTCAACGACGGATTAGTCGTACTCTCAGCCTGCTTCCGCAAGCCCCCGGTTAATATATTCAATTTCAATATAAAGTCTACTTATTCTTATGAAAGATTGCAAATTCTTTTGAATTATCACCCTAAAATTATGTAGATATTCAATTATTTTTTTGTTGCAAATGCAACAAAGTTTGATTAAAATGAATTAAAAATATTGCATTTGCAATAAAAATGAAGGAGTTCATTATGAAAGAAGTTCTTCGTGAAATTGGGATGATAGCACGAGCACTAGATTCAATCAGTAATATCGAGTTTAAAGAATATGACTTAACAAAAGGTCAGTATTTGTACCTTGTACGAATATGTGAGAACCCAGGAATTATTCAAGAAAAGTTGGCTGAAATGATCAAAGTGGATCGGACAACTGCATCACGCGCAATAAAAAAACTAGAAATGAACGGATTTGTTGAAAAGCGAGAGGATCCACAAAATAAAAAAAATTAAGAAACTCTATGCGACCGAGAAAGGCAATAATGTTTATCCGTTTTTAATAAGAGAACATGATCATTCTAACGCTGTAGCTTTACAAGGATTATCTGAAGTAGAAGTGGAAACATTATTCAATCTTTTGCAGCGGGTAAGAAAAAATGTTGAAAAAGATTGGGAATACGTTAAGAAGGGAAACAAACGAAATTATTGATATGAGGAGAGATGTTCACTATGACAATCAAAATAAAAACATGTACCCTTGAAGATTTGCACACATTACAAGAAGTGGGCATTGAAACGTTTTATTACACATTTAAAGATCAAAATTCACCTGAAAATATGAAAGTATATTTAGAAAAGGCATTTAATATAAAACAATTAGAGAAAGAGCTATCCAATATTCATTCACAATTTTTCTTTGTCTATTACCAAAATGAATTGGCGGGTTACTTAAAAGTCAATAGTGATGATGCTCAGACGGAAAAAATGGGCGATGAATTCCTTGAAATTGAAAGAATTTATATTCGAGAGAAATTTCAGAAGCATGGACTTGGAAAAGCCTTGCTAAATAAAGCGATTGAAGTTGCAAAGGAATGGAATAAAAAGAAAATTTGGCTTGGGGTTTGGGAAAAGAACGAAAATGCAATTGGCTTTTATAAGAAAATGGGATTTGTTCAAAAAGGATTTCACTCCTTTTATATGGGGGATGAAGAACAAACGGACTTGATCATTATTAAAACATTGGAAGATTGATTAGCATGTATATACTGAAATATTGGCATATAAATTTCATTTCTTATGATTCTATATTTCATGATTCAGTTAATAAACTTTCGCATTCGTCAAACAAATCATATTTATCATTAGGTTCGAACACATAGACTGTCCCCAATAGTTCCATTTGACAATTTGATTCAGGACCAATATACTGTTTTTGTATTCATCATTAAAGGAGGATTATTAAAAAAGTGACACACTCAATGAGACTACGTTTCCCAACTTTGAACTAATGAATTGAATATGTTCAAAGGCTCTGCTTGTGAACGGCAGAGTAAATGGGAGTAGTCTGTCCTTTTTTAATAATCTTCATTTTTCATTTTTGAACCACATTTTTGTAATATCACTATTTATGGTTGATATTAATTAATGGGTTAATAACGTCATTTCCGAAGGCAGATTATTTCTGCCTTTTTTCTATTATTAAGGAATTTCACTTTCTTTCGATAGATTTGTACTACACCTAAGTACAAGTCCTTTTTTGATGCCTATCTTGTCAATATGTTATTCCAAACGAATGAGGGCGGATCTTCTTCCATTTGCTCTAAATCGCAAGCAGATGCTTGTGATTTTTTTAGAAAGGAAGAAGAATTAATGACTAAAAATCGTAAACATCGAAGAAGTGAACCACCCAATTTTTTAGGACAACATTTAATGCATAATAAGAAATTAATAAATGAAATAGTAGAAATTGCAAATGTAACTCGACATGATTTAGTTTTAGAGTTTGGTGCTGGAAAAGGTGCATTGACGTCGGTGTTAAGTAAAAAAGCAAGGGGGATACTGGCTATAGAATATGAAGGAAAATTTGTAAGTTTATTAAAAGAGAAATTTGCTGAAACCGGTAATGTTAAAATCATTCATCACGATATATTACAAATTCAATTGCCGAAAGAACCTTTTATCGTTGTTTCGAATATTCCCTATTCGATTACGACGCCCATTATGAAGATGTTATTGAATCATCCGATAAGTGGATTTCAGAGAGGAGCAATAGTAATGGAAAAGGGAGCGGCAAAAAGATTCACCTCTCAATTTGTGAAGGACCCATATATCATTGCTTGGAGAATGTGGTTTGATATTCGATACGTAAAAGAAATTTCTAAGAAAAACTTTTCTCCCCAACCAAAAGTAGATTCGGCACTGATTACGATAAAAAGAAAAGTAAATCCAAAAGTTCCTTATAAAGATTATTTCATTTTTTGGGGATTCGCAGACTATGTATTGCAAAACCCGCAGATGCCAATTGACTTTGCATTAAGGGGCATTTTTACAGCACAGCAAATCAAAAGGGTTAAAAGAAGTTTGGGCATAAAAAGTGAAACGCCAGTTGGCATCCTATCAATAGAGCAATGGGGTATGTTGTTTGAAACGATGGTAAAATATGTTCCAAAACACAGATGGCCTAAATTAGACAAGCGGAAATTAATCAAATGGAAAAATTCTAAACGATAAATGAAGGAATATAAACATTATAATTGAAGGTAATCTAATTACTTTACCTCATACTAAACAATAAAATCTGAATAACAAGATGTATTTAGAATGGAAATTGAAGCAGATGCTAGGATAAAATCCTCCTAAATAGAAAAATAGCCCATGAAGTTTTGCACATTGCAAAATTTCATGGGTTTATATTTTTTTAGGTTTTAAAAAACTTTCAGGATATCCATTACATTCATCATGTACAAAAGTAAAAGAAGGATTCTCCTTTTTTATTATATTTAAGCCAGTTAAGTATCAACTTCTTTTCTATTAATTAAATGGAAGAATTTAATAACATTAACAGAATATTTGATACAAGCCAGAACGGAGAAAAGAGGGAAGTAAATATTAAATTTTATAGTCTTAACCTTGCTACATCTCCAATAGTATCTTCAAAGAAACTAAACCACATTAAAGTGCCTACTTATCACTTTCATACTTCATTGGCATAATGGATTTCGTTGAACAAAACAATTTAATGGAGGGATTTAAAACAAAACTTGCAACAAAAGATTATCGAATCGGGTCCTTGGGAACGACATGGTGAACTTGTTTTTGGCAGGAGCCCATTCGTTATGAATAAGAAGATATTCAACAAGTATGTGAAGATTATAGAAACGGTACTTTTTTGAATGAATCTAATTAAAGCATAAAGAAAGTTGGGATATTAGATGAAAAAAAGTGTCTTATTAATTATCGCTTTATTTATGGCTTCGCTAAATCTACGTCCAGCTATTAACTCAATCGCCCCTTTACTAGAGAGCATTAGAACAGATCTTGGAATGAGTGCAGCTGTCGCAAGTTTGTTGACTGCCATTCCAGTGCTTTGTATGGGTCTTTTTTCTCCAATCGCCGTGAAAGCTGGGGGAAAATGGGGAATTGAACGGGTAATCGGCTTATCGCTTTTAATTATTGGAGTTGGTACTGTTATTCGTTTGTTCACAGATTCTGTATCATTTCTAGTAACAACAGCTATAATTGCAGGTATCGGTATCGCTTTGATAGGTCCACTGTTGTCTGGTTTCATTAAAGAGCATTTTCCTAATCAAGTACCTTTTATGGTTTCAGTATATACCGTAGCTCTGACTTTGGGGGCAGCAATTAGTTCTGCACTCTCTACATCGCTAGAGAATAGCTTTAACTCCTGGCAAACTTCCCTTGCATTTTGGGCAATTATAGCATTCGTAGCTGCAGTTATCTGGTGGTTATTTGTAAATCAACAAGTCAAAAAATCAGCTCACACTGCTACTTCTGGAACAAAAGTTCAATTGCCGTGGGGGAACGGTAAAGCATGGATTCTTACATTGTCCTTTGGTCTGATGGGTATGCTATTTTACTCAATTACGGCATGGCTACCTCAAATCATCCAAGGAATGGGGTACACGAAAGATTACGCCGCAATCGCATTAACAATTTTCGTAGTCGTGCAAATACCAGTTAGCCTAGTGCTTCCAATTTTGTTAAGAAGGTTTCACTCCCGTCGTTTCTGGTTGATTGTAGAATCCATTATAGAACTTGTTGGATTTATTTTACTCGTGCTAAATATTGAACCGTTGCTAGCTTCTGCATTGATAGGTATTGGAGCAGGCGGATTGTTTCCTTTAAATCTTCTTTTGCCAATTGATGCTACAGATAACGCTCATGAAGCAGCCTCTTGGTCGGCCATGATACAATCTGCTGGTTATGTAATTGGTGCATTAGGTCCTATTATTCTCGGTTGGATTTATGACGCAACGAACAGCTTTACTTCTGCAGTAGTTGGAATGATAGTGATTGTTCTAATAATGATGATTTTTCAATTTGCAGCAACCGCAAAAAGAAGTGTTAACACATTACACATTCAAGGGGAAAGCACAAGATAGTGGTGAGAAGCAGACCGTCGTTTAAGCAAGTCATTTTATTGCAGGTTGAAATGAAGGTTAAAATAATTGGATATTGAACCAGAATGTGAATGATTCTTTCTTTTATTTTTTGAAAACACCCAGCTATCTAGTAAAGAAACTGGGTGTTTTCAGTATTTATTTACTCATCGATTCATTCATTTTTTGTTTTTTATGCTGGATATGGTTTGTTCCCCATTCGTGCATTGCGTGTAAGATTGGTTCTAAGCTCCGGCCGTACTCGGTAATCGAATATTCCACTTTAGGAGGAACCTGTGGATAGACAACACGCTGAATAATATCCTCGTTTTCTAACTCACGTAATTGATTGGTCAGCATTTTTTGTGTAATTCCAGGTATACTTCGTTTTAAATCACTAAATCTTTGAGTACCATTCTTCAATAAATGCAATAAGATAATGGGTTTCCATTTTCCGACTAATATGCCTAAAGCATCTTCAACACGACAAAGATCTGGTTCTATATTCATTCTAATTACCCCTTTAGTATCTTTTTGTCAATTATGATGCTTTTTAGTTTGTACTTCTTTTTTTACTTTACGTGCGCCCGGCATGTACATGAACTATAGGGTGTAAGTCCCGAACCCCGAAGACAGAAGTAGAGGTTAGCTCAACGAAAGGGTGTCCGTGGTGACGCGGAATCTGAAGGAAGCTGGAGGCAAAACACCGGTCCGAGGAACACGAACCTCATATAAGGCTAGGTATGATTGAGTGAGTTTGCGTAACAAAACAAAGCTCTTTCTGTCGAAGGTCATATCGAGTAAATGAGGCGGATAGATGGTGTGAAAGTGCATGTACTTACCCGGGGAGGTCTGGCGGATAGGTGAAGTACGCTTCATAACCTACTTAGTGATAAGTAGCTGAACCGTCAGAAGTCAGCAGAGGTCATAGTATTAGTTGGTTTAGAACTACTAAGAAGGACCGAACAATTAAGAGAGAATAGCCCTTGGCATTCAGTGAGTCATGATGAACACAGAAAACGTAGTACCTCACTTGAGGAAGGAAACGGTGAATCCCGTGGGAGACCTCTTGGAGGGTGGAGTGACCACTGGCATAAGAAGACAAGCTATTCACGGAAGTTATGAAAACTTGCGTCAATTATCTTAATTGAACCGCCGTATACGGAACCGTACGTACGGTGGTGTGAGAGGACGGGAGTTAATCGCTCCCTCCTACTCGATTTATCCAAATAATCCCACTTGCCGTCTCAATGGTCTCATTCTAGAATAAGTTATAGAACATTTGTTCTGTTCATATAATAGAAGTGCGGAGGTGGTTGGCATGCGCATAAGCGAACTGAACTACACGAACTTCAGCCCCGAAGAATTGCATCGGCTTCTTCCGGAACGCTCGATCATTTGCATTGATATGCGCTGCTTTTATGCCAGCTGCATGGCGATGCTTCACAATCTGAATCCAATGGAAGTGCCCATTGCGGTTGTAGGAAACTTTGAGCAAAAGGGAAGCATCGTGCTTGCTGCATCACCGCCGATGAAGAAACGCTTTGGCATCAAAACGGGCTCCCGCCTTTATGAAATCCCAAAACATCCGGACATTCGGCTGTTTGAACCAAAAATGGAATTTTTCGTGCAAATGTCTATGGAGATTACCAATTTAATCAATCAATTCGTACCGAAAGAAGCGATTCACGTCTACAGCATTGATGAAAGCTTTGTCGACTTGACGGGCACCGAAAAACTTTGGGGTCCTCCTGAAAGAACAGCGAAATATATTCAAGAAAGGATCTATAGCCAATTCCAAATTCCAAGCGCGGTGGGGATGGGGCCGAATATGCTCATGGCAAAGTTGGCTCTTGATTTGGAAGCGAAGAAAACCGACTTTGCCCACTGGACTTATGAAGATGTTCCGAAAAAGTTGTGGCCTGTTGCGCCCCTTTCCGACATGTGGGGGATTGGGCGACGCATGGAACGCACGCTGAACAATATGGGCATTTTCAAAGTGGGGGACTTGGCCCGAACCGATTTGCAACTGCTGGAAAAACGCTTCGGCATTTTAGGAAATCAATTGTACTACCACGCGTGGGGAATTGATTTATCTCCCCTTGGCGCCCCTCTTGCGGAAGGGCAAATCAGCTTCGGAAAAGGGCAGGTGCTCATGCGGGATTATCGGACCCGCAGCGAAATCCTTGCCGTCATTTTGGAAATGTGCGAAGATGTGGCGCGCCGGGCAAGGGAAGCTTATCAGGCGGGAAGAACGATTTCCCTCGGTGTAAGCTACAGCAAAGATGCCTTTGGGGGAGGGTTTCATCACTCCCGGACGATTGATGAACCGACGAATGATACGATGAAAATTTATGAAGTGTGCAAAGGGTTGCTTGATGAATTTTATGCGGAACGGCCGGTACGGAAACTTTCCATCAGCCTCTCCAAACTGGAAACGGAACGCTCGATGCAATTGAGTTTTTTCGATCAGCAAAAATGGAGAAGGAGAAAACTCGGTGCAGCGATGGATGCTTTGCGCTCCAAATGGGGGCCAACCGCCGTGCTTCGCGCAGTTTCTTATACGGAAGCGGGAACGGCTCTTGAGCGGGCGCAACTCTTGGGTGGACATAAGAAATAAGGGAGAGGGAAACTCCTTGCCGGAAAACGAAAACTTCATCCAGCCACCTCCAAAGTTCTGCGAAATCAAAGAGGTGAAGAAAATGATCCGAGACCGCGGAAATATCAAATGGAATGCGATGATGCTTCCGGAACATGTGAAAATGCTCCGGGAATGGAGGGAAAAAGACCGGTGCGAAGAAAAGCCGGTTCTTGATGAATGGGCATTGCAAGATTTGAATGAACAGCTCCTCATTGCCTGCACCAATCACTATGAAGTGGAATTGAACATTTGGCAAAACCATCGCACCTCCAAAGTGGCAGGGAAGATAGCCAAACTTGATGACAAACGGCGCATCTGCACATTGGAAGATGGCCGCTCCTTCTCCTTTGAATCCATCTACGGCATTACCATCATGGAATAAAAAATAAAAATCCCCCTCTGGTCGAATGAATAGCCCGCCGGAAAGCACTGGCATATAAATAGGTTACAACATAATCTATATTGTTCGCGCAGTGGTCTTGAATTCACAAGAGGAGGGGCGAGATGAAGAGAATACTTGTCACAGGCGCGCTTGGACAGATTGGTTCGGAACTGGTGAGAAAGCTCCGGTTTGAATACGGAAAAGATAATGTGCTGGCGACGGATATCCGGGAGGACAAAAACCATGACGGTCCCTTTGAAGTGCTGGATGTGCTCGATGCATTAAAAATGTACGAAGTGGCGAAAAAATTTAATGCGGATACGATGATTCATTTGGCCGCATTGCTTTCCGCAACGGCTGAAATCAAACCCATTCTTGCATGGGAATTGAACATGGGCGGTTTGTTGAATGCATTGGAAGTATCAAAAGAATTAAATATGCAGCTCTTTAATCCGAGTTCCATTGCCGTCTTCGGGCCCACAACGCCGAAAATCAATACACCGCAAGAAACATTACAACGGCCTACAACGATGTATGGCGTGAACAAAGTGGCGGGAGAATTGTTATGCGATTATTACCATTTGCGCTATGGCGTGGATGTGAGGGGGCTTCGTTTCCCAGGGTTGATTTCACCGGGGACGCCGCCTGGTGGGGGAACGACGGATTATGCGGTGGAAATTTATCATAAAGCGGTGAATGAAGGAAGTTACACTTCTTATATTGCAGAAGGGACTTATATGGATATGATGTATATGCCGGATGCATTGAACGCCATCGTTGATTTAATGGAAGCCGACCCCGCCAAATTGACCGTGCGCAATGCCTACAATGTTTCCGCCATGAGTTTCGACCCGTCGGAAATTGCGGCGGAAATCAAAAAACATATCCCGCACTTTGAAATCAAATAGGATGTCGATCCCGTTCGGCAAAGCATTGCAGAAAGCTGGCCCAATTCCATCGATTCATCCCGGGCCATCGCGGATTGGGGATTCAAAGCGAGGTATGATTTAGAAGCGATGACGATTGACATGCTCGATAAAATCGGCGGAGGCATTACGAGCAAAACACCGCTTTAAAGGACGATGATCATAAAAAAGAGCGCAATAAAAAAAGGGGAGGTTCACAGCAGGAACGTCCCCTTTTCTCATCTTATTTATTTTTGAGCAATTCAAATACTTGTTGCACGTCTTTGTCGCCGCGGCCGGAGATATTGACGATAATGGTATCTTCAGGTGATAAAGTTGGTGCAAGCTTCAATGCATGAGCGACTGCGTGGGAACTTTCAAGGGCGGGAATAATGCCTTCTGTTCTTGATAACACTTGGAATGCATCCAGCACTTCTTCGTTTGTGACAGTGACATATTCTCCGCGGCCTGTTTCATGCAAGTAAGCATGCAGCGGTCCCACACCCGGGTAGTCCAAGCCGGCAGCGATGCAGTCTGTTTCGAGCAAGTTGCCTTCTTCATCTTGAAGGACGTAGCTTTTGAAACCGTGAAGGACGCCTGGAGTCCCTTTGGTAAGCGTTGCGGCGCCTGCAGGTTCCACACCGATTAAGCGCACACTTTCATCGTTGATATAATGCGCGAAAGCACCAGCCGCATTACTGCCGCCACCAACTGCCGCCACAACCGCTGTCGGAAGTTTTCCTTCTTTTTCTAAGTGTTGTGCGCGGCTTTCCCGGCTGATCACGGATTGGAAATGTTCAACGATTTCAGGATATGGAGTAGGGCCAACTGCTGAACCTAGCAAATAGAAAGTATGATCATGGTTTTTCACTAAATCAAGGAATGCTTCATCCACCGCTTCTTTCAATAAGCCGTTTCCTTTATCGACAGCAACCACTTTTGCGCCGAGAAGCTCCATGCGGAACACATTCAACGCTTGGCGTTTCGTATCTTTTGCCCCCATGTAGATTGTGCATTCCATTCCGAACATCGCAGCCGCCGTCGCAGTGGCAACCCCGTGTTGACCTGCTCCCGTTTCAGCGATGATTCTTTTTGCCCCCATGCGTTTGGCAAGCAGAATTTGGCCGAGTACGTTGTTCAATTTATGGGATCCTGTATGGTTCAAATCTTCCCGTTTTAAGTAAATTTTTGCTCCGCCCAATTTTTCTGTTAAATTTTTGGCGAAATAAAGAGGGGTTTCACGGCCGGCATATTCTTTCAAGTAATAATTGAGTTCTTCATTGAAAGCCGGGTCGTCTTTGACTTTTGCAAATTCTCCCGCAATTTTCTCCAGCACTTTTTGCACTTCTTCTGGAACGAAGCTGCCGCCATAGTTTCCGTAGTAACCGTTTTGAATTAAAGTTTGATTCATGTTTTCCAACTCCTTTTTTATATTATTGTCAGATAAGTCATGAAATTCAATAGGGAAAATATAAGAAGGCTGTCGATAATGCCACAAAACCTGTCAATAATGCCACAAAACATGGCAATATCGTCACAAAAAGTGTCAATATTGCCATAAAAACCGCCAATCATTAAGCCAGAGGAACCGTCTTCGAAGCTTTCACCAAGTGTTCAATCGTATCCCAATCATCTTTGGTCAAACAGTCGACAATCTTGCTTCCCACGATGACGCCACTTGCAAAGGAGCCGAATTGCTTCACGTGTTCAGGAGTGGAGATGCCGAAACCCGCCAACACCGGGGTATCGGTATAGCTCTGGATTTTTTTGAAATGGCTCTCCAAATCTCCTTCGAAAGTGGAGCGGGCGCCGGTGATTCCGTTGACCGTCACCGCATAAATGAATCCTTCGCTCGCTTTGGTCAATTTTTCGATCCGCTCCGGCGTACTTGTCAATGAAACAAGCTGCACTAAATCGATGCCGGCTGCCTTCAAGGAAGGATGGACAAGGCCGCTTTCCTCCAGGGGCATATCCGGAATGATAACGCCACGAATCCCTGCATCATAAGCATCTTTTGCGAACTCGCCAATTCCGTAGGCCAAAACCGGATTTAAATATGTCATCGCCACCAATGGAACGGTAATTTCCTCTGCAAAAGCGGCAAGGGTTTCAAGCACTTTTCTTAATGTCACGCCTTTCGCCAATGCCCGCATGCCAGCCTCTTCAATCGTCGGTCCATCCGCGACCGGATCGGTGAAAGGGATGCCCACTTCAATGGCCGTGACGCCGAGTTCCTGCAATTTCAAGATGGTGGGTTTCAACTTTTCAAGTCCACCATCACCGGCCATAATGTAGGGAATAAACGCTTTATGGCCTTGGCGGGTTGTTTCTAAAATCGCTTCTGTAATTCGGCTCATGCCAAGTCACCTCCAAAGGCATCGTAGATTGTGTGCACATCTTTATCACCGCGGCCGGATAAACAAACGACGATGATTTGATCTTTATCCATCGTTTTAGCCAGTTCCGTTGCATAGTGAACGGCATGGGCGCTCTCAAGGGCAGGGAGGATTCCTTCTGTCCGGCATAGAAGTTTCACTGCCGCAAGGGCTTCTTCATCCGTTGCCATCACGTATTTTGCGCGGCCGGTTTCATGCAGATAGCAATGTTCCGGGCCGACCCCGGGATAGTCAAGGCCCGCTGAGATGGAGTAGGCTTCCTGCACAAATCCGTTGTCATCCTGCAATAAGTACATATAAGCCCCGTGCAGTACGCCCGTTTTCCCGCCGTTGATGGCGGCTGCGTGTTTGCCGGTTTCAAACCCTTTTCCTGCAGCTTCCACACCGTACAAGGCAACTTCTTGATCTTCCACAAAAGGATGGAACATGCCGATGGAGTTGCTGCCGCCGCCGATGCAGGCGACAACCGCATCCGGAAGGCGGTTTTCCTTTTCTAAAATTTGTTTTTTCGTTTCATCCCCGATGACTCTCTGAAAATCGCGAACGATGGTAGGGAAGGGATGTGGCCCCATGGCGGAACCTAAGATGTAATGGGTTGTTTCCACGTTTGTCACCCAGTAGCGCAAGGCTTCGTTCACCGCATCTTTCAGCGTTCTGGATCCTTTTTCAACCGCAACCACTTTTGTGCCCAACAGTTCCATTCGGAATACGTTCAGCGCCTGGCGTTTCACATCTTCAGCCCCCATGAAGACGACGCATTCCATACCAAGCAGGGCGCAGGCGGTTGCCGTTGCCACACCGTGTTGGCCGGCACCTGTTTCCGCCACGATTTTCGTCTTGCCCATTTTTTTGGCGAGCAATGCCTGGCCGAGGGCGTTGTTGATTTTATGTGCGCCGGTATGGTTTAAATCTTCCCGTTTTAAATAAATTTTGGCGCCGCCGCAATGTTCCGTCAGCCGTTCCGCAAAGTAGAGGGGTGTCTCCCGGCCGACATAGTCTTTTAAATAATAGCGGAGTTCCTGTTGGAAGGACTCGTCATGTTTATAATGTTCATAGGCTTCTTCCAGTTCTTGTAAAGCGGTCATCAATGTTTCCGGAACAAATTGTCCGCCGAAACGGCCGAATTTGCCTTTGATTGTAGTCGTCATATCAGTTAGCTCCTTTTACGGTTTGTTGTGAAGTTTTTACGGCTTGGATGAAGGATTGGATCAGTTCGCCGTTTTTTTCGCCATTTTGCTCAACACCGCTCGATACATCCACAGCGGAAGGCCGGACGGTGGCGATGGCTTTTTGCACGTTTGAAGCATTAAGCCCACCTGCCAAAATCACTTTCTCCCTTGGGATGGAAAGTTGATCCAAAAGCGACCAGTCAAATACTTTTCCGCTTCCGCCTGCGTAGTCCGTTCCGGGTGCATCGAACAAATAGTAATCTACGTTAAACTTGCCGGCTTTCTTCACATCTTCCTCATCCCGAATGGAAAAGGCTTTGATGGAAGGGTAGCCCAATTGTTCAATAAAGGCCGGATCTTCATTGCCATGATATTGCACATAATCGAGCGGTACGTTTTCAAAAGCCTCTCTCACTTCGTTCTCAGTGGGATTGACGAAGACGCCCACTTTTTTCACGTGGTTCGGCACCAGTTTCGCCAGTTTCCGGGCTTTTTCAATGGAAATTTGCCGCTTGCTCGGCGCAAACACAAAGCCTACAAAATCAGCTCCCGCATTGACGGCACAAAGTACATGCACCGCTTCTTTCAACCCGCAAATTTTCACCTTCGTCATCGCTCTACATCCTCTAACGCCGGAAGTTGGATTTGAAACGATCTTAACGTGTCTTCCGGATTTCCGCTTCTCATCAATGATTCACCGACGAGGATTCCCCGCGCACCGGCGTTCGCCACCCGCTCAGCATCCGCTGTTTCAAAAATGCCGCTTTCACTGATGAAGGCGATGTCCGGATAACGGTTGATGGTTTCTGCAAGCTTTTCCGTTTGGGCCAAATCCACATGGAATGTTTTTAAATCCCTGTTGTTGACGCCAAGAAGTTTTGGTTGAATGCGGAGGGCACGCTCCAATTCTTCTTCGTTGTGCACTTCCACCAGAACTTCAAGACCCAGGTTTGTTGCGTACTCATGCAATCCGGCCAACGTTTCGTCATCCAAAGCGGCTACAATCAGAAGAATGACGGATGCACCGGCATGAAGGGCATAGTCGATCTGAACTTTATCGATGATGAAATCTTTATTTAAGATAGGGAGATGGACGTTTCTTGCAATGTCCGCCAAATCCTCAAAAGAACCTTTGAAATATTTTTCTTCCGTCAATACCGAAATGCAGGCGGCCCCTGCCTTTTCGTAGCGCTTCGCCTGTTCCACCGGGTCCACATCCGCATTGATGATGCCTTTGGAAGGGGAGGCGCGCTTCATTTCAGCGATAATTTGCAAAGTGTCCGATTTTTTGAGTGTCTCGTACAACGATGGCCGCTTTTTGATTGGCGCGTTCAAGTCGGGCGTTGTTCTTTTCAATTGAGGCAGGATGGATTTTTTATGTTCAATAATCGTATCTAAAATCGTCATCAGAATGTTTGCTCCTTTATGATGTTTTGGCTGAATTCAACGACTGCTTCAAGTTTCTCGTAAGCGCGTCCGGATTCGATGGCATCGCGGGCCATGCAGACGCCATCTTTCAGAGAATCAACGGCGCCATAAGCGAAGAAACCGAGCGCCGCATTCAAAACGACTGCATCATAATAAGGCGTGCGTTTTCCTCTTAATAAATCTTTTAAAATTTCCGCATTTTCTTCCGGCGTACCGCCACGGAGATGGGTGATGGATGCGGGTTGCAATCCCAATTCTTCAATGTTGATCGCCAATGGTTTAATTTCCCCATTCAGAAGCAGCACGGAGCGGTTCCGATGATCGAGGGAAGCTTCATCCATCCCTTCCGATCCCGATACAACAATTGCGCGTTTCCGTCCTAAAATGCGCAACACTTCCGCATAGTGTTCGACAAAATCCGGCCGGTTAATGCCGACGAGCTGACTGTCCAAGTCCACGGGATTTGTCAATGGACCGACCAGGTTAAAAATTGTCGGTTTTCCGATGGCCCGCCGAACTTCACCGATGCGTTTCAATTTCGGATGAACGGCAGGGGCGTAAAGAAAAACGATGCCTTCCCGCTTCAACAATTGGACGGATTCTTCGACTGTAAAATCTGTATGGATGCCCAATGCCTGAAGAACATCGGCGCTGCCGGAAGAGCTGGAAATTTTACGGTTGCCGTGTTTTGCCACTTTCACGCCGCTGCTTGCCAACACAAAAGCGGAAGTGGTGCTGATGTTGAAAGTTTGCAGACCATCGCCGCCGGTACCGCAATTGTCTATATAAGTCCCTTCCGGAACAGGAATTTTGATTGCATTGGATCTCATCACGATGGAAAGGGCGGCAACTTCTTCGGCTGTTTCTCCTTTTTCGCGGAGGGCCAGCAAAAATTCCGCAATGGCTTCTTTTGGCGTTTCGTCGTCAAAGATGATTTCCACCGCTTGAATCATTTCATCGTAGGGCAAATTTTCCTTTTGCTGAACTCGTTTTGTAAAAGCTTGAATGTTCATTCTATCATCCTCCAAATTTGATAAATTTGAAGTTTAGATAGAATAGCCGCAATAAAAAAACCTCTGCAAACGGGCGTGAAATCCCATTTGCAGAGGACGACCGTGCTGCCGCGTTGCCACCTCTGTTGAAGTAACGACTACTTCCACCTCAGTGTGCCCAGCTGTGTGGGGCACTTCCCGATAACGAGGGAAAGACGTCAACCACTTGCGCAGTTGCTCTCGTAAGGCCCATTCACGAATGGCATGCGCCAGTTTTCACCGTCCACTGGCTCTCTTAAGCGATGCACAGTTCGTTACTTTTCCTTACTCATCAATTTTGGCTCGGCTATTCTCTACTAAACTCAGGCTCAACTCAACTCGTTGCGGTGCTGTGCTTCCACAGCCTTTCTCCGCCACGAACAATTTAATTGATGACTATTTTATTCAGAAATTGTATGAATGTCAATAATATTCACGCAATTTCATGAAAAAGAAACACAAAACCCGGGGCATATCCCTGCACCCCGGGTTGATATCACTTATCGATCAGATGTTTGAAATCCAATCGTTTGTCCAGCAATTTCATGATTGGTATGCCAATTAACAATACAACTGCCTCCCCGACGGCTGTAGTCAGCCATGAAAGCCAGAACGGTAACTCCAACGCCAATTTCAATTCCAAGGCGATGATCCACATCATGAAGGTGAAGACAAATGAGTTGATCAACATGCGGACAACGACGTTTTTCACAAATTTGCCCACGATGATCAAAATCGTCAAACAAATAACGGAGTGGGCCACCCCGAACACCAAATCAAACCAGCCAAGGGGTGAAAACAGATTTGAGATGAACACCCCCAAAACAACCCCTAACATATAGCGGGGGTTGAAAGCGATCAAATGGTTGAAGATTTCGGCTATGCGAAATTGGATATCGCCGAAGCTCAAAAAAGACAGCGTATAGGTTACGGCAATATAAAGTGCGGCAATAATCGCGGTTACTGCCATGAATTTTGGTTTCATTATTTTTCACTCCTTAGTTTTTTATCGTGGGATTTCGCGAACCACGGTGTGTTGAACACACAAAAAAACATTATATTACATTCGGGAGAAAGAAGCAAATTGAGTGTTGGAATAATTTACCTTATATATAGGTGCTTTTTATCATAAAAAAATTTTACGGTTATTTCACAAAATATTCATTATTTTTATATAACATTTTCTCTGGAAAACCCACGTAATTTACTGGTTTAAAGCGTTAAATTGTTATTATTGAAAGAATAAAATGAATATTTTTGAATTCAGAACATTCCTAATGTTATTGACTGTTCTTTTATGAAAATGTAATATAACGTTAAACTTCGCTTTATTCGAATAAAGCGAAAATTTATGTTAGAAATAGTCAGAAATTTTAAAGAATATCGGGGGGAATTTGATGAAAAGTAGTATGAAAAAACTATCATTTTTATTGTTTGGTTTATTATTGCTTCTAGCTGCTTGCGGCGGCGGTAATGACAATACATCTGACTCGGGTGACAGCAAAGATAAAGAAGCGACGGAAGAAACAAAAACTTACAAGATTGGTGTTACACAAATCGTTGAACACCCATCTTTGAATGCGGCATACCAAGGATTCCAGGATGCGTTGAAAGATGCGGGACTAAAAGTTGAATATGATTATCAAATTGCGCAAAACGATAACAGTTTGAATACACAAATTGCACAAAATCTAGCAAATGCGGGAGTAGATTTGATTTTTGCGAACTCCACTCCATCTGCACAAGCTGCGAAAAACGTAACATCCGATATTCCAATCGTGTTTACGTCCGTAACAGATCCGGTTGCAGCTCAATTGATCGATTCCATCGAATCTCCTGGCGCTAACGTGACTGGTACAATCGACTTGCATCCAGATGCAATCAAAACAACGGTGGAATTCATGAAAAATGAATTGGGCGTTGAAAAAGTGGGTATGGTTTACAACGCCGGTGAACAAAACTCCGTGGCACAAGTGAACCAAGTGAAAGAAATTGCGGAATCATTGGGAATGAAAGTTGAATCCGCAACAGTGGCACAAAGTTCAGAAATCAAGCAGGCAGCGGAATCTTTGATCGGCAAAGTGGATGCCTTCTATATCATCACAGACAACACAGTGGTATCCGCTCTTGAATCTGTAATTCAAGTAGCAGACAGCAACAAATTGCCGCTTGTTGTCGGAGAATTTGACTCTGTAAGACGCGGCGGATTGTTGGCATTTGGCTTTGAATACTACGATATCGGTTACCAAGCTGGCGAAATGGCTGTGAAAATCTTGAAAGGTGAAGCGACACCGGCAGATATTCCTGCAGAATATCCAGCGACATTGAAATTGGTAATGAATAAAGATGCTGTTGAAAAACTTGGCCTTGAAGTGAAAGAAGAGTGGAAAGCAGAGCTTGTAGAAACAGAAAAATAATGAATTTCGACATGTTAGGAGAGATGATTCAATATGTTTGCAGCAATGTTCGGTTCAGTTGAGCAAGGAATCATCTACGCGATTATGGCACTCGGAGTGTATCTAACATTCCGAGTGTTAGATTTTCCGGACTTAACGGTAGATGGTAGTTTTGTAACGGGTGCGGCCACGGCTGCGACGATGATCGTGCTGGGGTATCATCCCATTTTGGCTACGCTCGCTGCAATTGTTGTAGGATTTATAGCAGGATGCATCACTGGTTTATTACATACAAAAGGGAACATTAATCCGCTCCTTGCCGGTATCATTATGATGATTGGCCTCTATTCCGTAAACCTGCGAATCATGGGTCTCTCAAATGAAAATGCAACGAGCCTTCCGAACGTTCCCCTCCTGAACAGTGAAACCATCTTCACGCAGTTTTTAAAATTCTGGGAACCATTAGGGATTGATTCGGCATTAAATAATCTCCTTTCGGGTTTAGGAGTAAGCACACTTCCGAAAACTTGGGGAATCCTATTTATCATGATCATCCTGACAGCCGCACTGAAGTTGGTAGTCGACTGGTTCTTGAAAACAGAAGTGGGACTTGCCATTCGTGCGACAGGGGATAACAAACGGATGATTCGCAGCTTTTCGGCAAATACGGATCATTTGATCATTTTGGGGGTTGGGCTTTCCAACGCGCTTGTCGCATTGGCCGGTGCGCTAATTGCCCAATATTCCAAATACTCCGATGCCACAATGGGTATTGGGATGATTACAGTGGGTCTTGCCTCTGTCATTATTGGGGAAGCGATTTTTGGAACGAAATCCATCATGCGCACAACGTTTGCCGTCGTGATCGGGGCTATTATTTATCGTATTGTGCTGGCGCTCGCGTTGCGGATCCAATTCCTCGATGCAAGTGATATGAAGTTGATTACGGCGATTATCGTTATCTTGGCATTGATTGTTCCGCAAATGATCGAAAAGCAAAAAGATAAGAAGCGGAAAGCGAAACGGCTCCAGGCAAAAATATGACATCAACAACGGAGAAAGGGGGGCGAACAATTTGCTTAAACTGGAAGGCATTACAAAAATCTTTAACGAAGGAACTCCGGATGAAAAAGTGGCATTGAAAAATATCAATCTCCATTTAAAACCGGGAGATTTCGTAACGGTCATCGGAAGTAACGGTGCCGGAAAATCGACGATGATGAACATGATTTCCGGAGTGTTGACACCGGACGTCGGAAAAGTATGGATTGATGGAAAAGATGTAACGGGTTTGCCCGAATATAAGCGTTCCCATTTTATTGGACGCGTCTTCCAAGACCCGATGGCAGGGACGGCGCCAACGATGACGATTGAAGAGAATCTTGCCATCGCTTATGCACGAAATGCCAAACGCACGTTGCGTTTAGGGGTGAACCGGGAGCGTCGTGATTTCTTCCGCACGGCTCTTGAAAAATTGCATTTGAATTTGGAAAACCGGTTAAATGCAAAGGTCGGTTTATTGTCCGGCGGGGAAAGACAAGCCTTGTCCTTGTTGATGGCAACTTTTACGAAACCGTCCATCTTATTGCTTGATGAACACACGGCAGCCCTTGACCCTTCCCGGGCGGAATTGATTACAAATTTGACAAAGCAATTGGTGGAAGAAAATCATTTGACAACGTTGATGGTAACCCACAACATGCAACAGGCCATCGATTTGGGGAACCGATTGATTATGATGGATAAAGGGCAAATTATCTTGGAAGTGGATGAAGAGCAAAAACCAAACTTGACAATCCCTGACTTAATGGCGGAATTCGAACGAATCCGTGGTGAAAAAATGACCACTGACCGAACATTGTTGGGGTGATTGGATCAGTTTAGAAACCAACTCTTGGGAACAAGGGTTGGTTTTTTATTTTTGAAAGGATTGAGGAAGTGCTGATTTTCAAGGTTTTTTGGAGTCCAAAAATCATTTTTGGAGCACTTTTTGCGGTTGCGGGAAAGGGAGGGGGATTATGAAGATTTTCCCCGAAATGCAATTATAAGGACAAAGAGGTGATAATCGAGTCTTTGCATGATGATGCATTATTAATTAAACCTTGGATTACGGATGCAGAATTTGGCCGTTTTTTCAACATTCCATCAAGAACAGCTTATGAAGAAAACTCCCTCTTCAGCAGCAAGGGGAAAAGAGAGGGGGAGTTTATATCATCTCTAAAACATTTAGGAGTGGAAACAATCATTCCGATAGAAATCTCCTGTCGATATTGTCACAAAAATGGGGAATATGTTCTCAAAATCAGGTGATATTGTCACAAAATCTAAAGATAAAAATATCTTCTCCTAAAAAAACCCGAGCTCTTTTTCGCCCGGGTTTTGCCATGATCAAATCAACAATCCAAATAGTGTGCTGTCTTTATTCACTTCTTTAAATTCAAAACCATTGACGCGCATGCGGTCGATCAAGCCTTCATAATCTTCCGGTTTGCTTATTTCGATTCCGACTAATGCAGGTCCCTCTTCTTTGTTGTTTTTCTTTGTATATTCAAAACGGGTGATATCGTCATTCGGACCAAGAACCACAGTCAAGAATTGACGCAACGCTCCCGCCCGTTGAGGGAAGTTGACGATGAAGTAATGCAACAATCCTTCATATAATAAGGACTTTTCTTTGATTTCCTGCATGCGGCTGATATCGTTGTTACCGCCGGTGATGATGGCGACGGCCGTTTTTCCTTTCAAATGATCCGCATAGAGATCAAGGGCGGCCACCGGCAATGCACCGGATGGTTCTGCAATGATGGCGTGTTTATTATATAAATCCAGGATAGTTGTACTTACTTTTCCTTCTGGCACTGTAATAATATCGTCCAAATATTTGCGGCAAATTTCATAGGTTTTTTGCCCGACACATTGAACAGCTGTACCGTCGCAGAATTTATCGATTTTTTCCAAAGTGGTAGGGCCTCCGTTTTCAAAGGCGGCTTTCATACTTGGAGCGCCTTCCGGTTCCACGCCGATCACTTTCGTATTTGGCGAAATGTTTTTAATATAGGCAGCCACTCCGCTCATGAGTCCGCCACCGCCGATTCCGCCAAACACAAAATCAAGGGGCTCATCGATATCATTTAAAATTTCCACGCCGACCGTCCCTTGTCCTGCGATAATATCATAATCGTCAAATGGATGGATGAAGATCATCTCATGTTCCAAGCAGTAATCCATTGCCGCATTGGCGGAATCGTCAAATGTATCGCCGGCAAGCACAATTTCCACATAATCGCGGCCGAACATGCGCACCTGATCGATTTTTTGCTTTGGTGTGGTGAGCGGCATAAAAATAGTCCCTTTAATTTTTAAATGGGAGCAGGAATAGGCGACACCTTGGGCATGATTGCCCGCACTGGCGCAAACGACGCCCCGTGCGCGTGCTTCATTTTCGATTTTTTTTATTTTATAATAGGCACCCCGCAGTTTGAAGGAGCGCACTGATTGCAAATCTTCGCGTTTTAAATAAATATTGGCGCCATATTTTTCAGACAAATATTCATTCTTTTGCAATGGTGTGTGAGTGACGACATCTTTCAACTGATGTTGTGCTTTTAAAATGTTCTCCACTGTAAAACTTTTATCAGCAACTTCCATTTTATTTTAAACCTCCATGAGCATTCAGCATTAATATATTTTAACATAAGATTCGATATTTTATGAAATTTATTAACACTGTCACAAAATACTACCGATTATGTATGCGAATTTTCAGAAAAAACTTTTTGGATATAAATAATATACAGAATAGTCTAAAGACAGCTTTCAAAAAAATCAAGGAAATCTCAATAAAAAAAGAAAAAAATTTATTTGTTTAAATCGTTAAAGCGTTTTCATGGTATAAACAATAAAAAAACACCATTTTCACAAAGGAAAATGGTGTTAACCGTGTCAAAAAATGAGGTGGGCAATAAGGGCGACAATCGGAATCGAAATGATTGTGCGGATTAAAAAGATGACGAACAAATCCCATAATTTTAATGGAAGTTTTGTACCTAAAATCAAACCGCCGACTTCAGACATGTAAATCAATTGAGTGACGGAGACCGTTGCAATGAAGAAGCGCGTCAATTCCGACTCGATTCCTGCTCCGAGGATTGATGGAAGCAGCATGTCCGCAAAGCCGATGATCATCGTTTGGGCCGCATCATCTGCAAAAGGAATTTGGAACAACTGTAAAATCGGTTCAAACGGCATTCCCAACACTTTAAAGAAGCTTGTATATTCCGCAAGAATCAAGGCGATCGTACCGAATGACATGATGACGGGCGTAATCGCAAACCACATTTCCAGCACATTTTTAAAGCCGGAGCCAATGACCTTCAATAAATTTTTATTGCTTTCGGCTTTTTCCAACGCATTTTGCAGACCGAAAGAAAACACATTAAAGCCTTTTGGAATATCTTCACGGTGAGCTTCGGGGGAAGAACCGTCGAAATACGTATCCGGTTTATTTCTCAAAGGATAAATTCTCGGCATAATCACCGCCAAAATCAGCCCAACCAAAATGACTGTCCCGTAAAACTGCAAGAAATATTGGCTGAGCCCAGCCGTCTCGACAATCACAAAGCAGAAGGTGATGGAAACGACCGAGAACGTTGTCGCAATGGCCGCCGCTTCCCGTGCTGTATAGTTTCCTTCCTCATATTGTCTGTTAGTTAGAAGGACCCCGATGGTACCGTCGCCAACCCATGATGCCAAACAGTCGATGGCTGCCCGTCCAGGTATTTTGAAAATCGGACGCATGATTTTCACCATCATGGAGCCGAAAAATTCCAATAATCCGAAATCCGTTAAAAGGGGCAGCAACAACCCGGCAAACAGGAATAACGAAAACATCATCGTCACCAAGCCGCCATCCGGATTCAATAACAAACCGGCTGTATTTTCGCTTGTGAACGCTTCCGGCCCGGTTTGGAACAAATACAATGTCGCAAAAATCACCGCCAAAACCCGCATGATCGTCCAAAACAAACGGGTGCGGAATAACGCATCAAAAATCGTCACTTTCCCTGATTGCGGTACAAAGTGCATCACAATCGATCCAACGGCTGCAATAATAAACACTACATACGCAAACCAGTGGATAAAAGAAACGACTTTAGCCGAAAGTCCATTGGCAAAAATTGCAACAGGAACTTTAAGTCCATCCGGCGTGCCCACCGGAATAATAAATAAACAGATTCCCAATATTGAAAGACATATAAAAAGAAACCATATATATGGATTGAATTTTTTTGTCATAAGTACCCCTCATTTAATTTGGATTGCATATTTATACACTATAAATGCTATTTATACGATTGTCTATATATTGAGAAAAAGAAATTATATTCCGAAATTTTATACTTTTTGCACAGTTTTTCTGCAACACGATTGAAAAATGTGAATCAATGCAAAAAAACACACCATTTCTTGTGAAAAAATGGTGTGTTTGGTATGAAAATCTACTATTTAATATTAATGATGTGATACTTCGGATACTGCAACGCCGGTATTCGCTTTAACGCGGATTTCATTGTAGATTTTTTCGGCGTCTTCCGCTTTATTTGAAGTGAGTACAGTACCCAAATATCCAGCGATAAAGCCTAAAGGAATAGTAATGATGGCTGGAACTGAAAGAGGAACTAATGGATCGCCGACAAAAATTGCCGCGCCTTCCACTGGGCTCCATACGTTTGGTCCCAATGCCCCCAATACCAAGCAGGAAATCAAACCTGTTGCCATTGCAGCAATAACCCCGTTTGAATTGAATCTTTTCCAGTAGATTGTATATAAAATCACCGGCAAGTTGGCTGATGCGCCAATGCAGAAAGCAAATGACACAAGGAATGAAACGTTTAAGCTTTGGGCAAACAGCGCCAAAATGATTGAAATCACGGCAATTGAAATGGAACCGATACGGGCTGCCAATACTTGTTGTTTCTCAGTCAATTTTCCGTCTTTGATAATTTCTCCATAAATATCATGGGAAATTGCAGAAGCGCCAGTCAATACCAACCCGGACACTACCGCCAAAATTGTGGCGAATGCAACGGCTGCAACGAATGATAATAGAATGTTGCCGCCCAAATATTCCGCCAATAGTGGAGCTGCCGTATTTCCGGCGGCGTTTTCCGCCTTGATCACGTCAATACCGACAAAGTGCATTGCACCGAATCCCAAGAAAATTGTCAATGAGAAGAAAATGGCCGTAATCCAAGTTGTCCAAGAAATGGACGTGCGGGCCGTTTTCGCATCTTTTACCGTAAAGAATCTCATTAAAATATGCGGCAGGCCGGATGTTCCCAATACCAACGCCATCATCATCGATACAGAATCGATCATGGAAGTATATTTGATTCCCGGAACTAAGAATTGATCCCCGTGTTGAGTGGAGATGGTGTCAAACATTTTCATTAAACTAAAATCAAATTTCCAGAATACTAAGAATGCCAATATTGTTGTACCGAACAATAACAGGCAGGCTTTGATAATTTGCACCCAGGAAGTGGCAGTCATTCCGCCAAACAATACGTATGTTGTCATCATGACGCCGACGATAATCACGGCCAACCAATAATCAATGCCGAACAATAATTTAATGAGAGCCCCTGCACCAACAAGTTGGGCAATCATATAAAGGATAACGATTGTAATCGTGGAAGTCGCTGCGATGCCGCGGATGCGCTTTTCCGTGAAACGGGCAGTCAACATGTCCGCCAATGTGTAACGTCCCAGATTGCGCATTGGTTCAGCAATAATGTAAAGAAGCACCAAGTTTGCTACAACATACCCGACAGAGAAGAAGAATCCATCGAATCCGGTTAGCGCAATCGCACCGGATACCCCTAAAAACGCAGCTGCCGATAAATAGTCACCGGCAATGGCTAGCCCGTTTTGCCAACCTTTTAATCCGCCGCCGGCTGTATAGAAATCACTGGCCGAAGATGTGCGTTTGGCGGCAACATACGTTACGACCAATGTCAAACCTACAATTCCCAAGAAGAATATTACTGTCACTAAATTCATTACTCTGCACCACCTTGTTCATATTCGCGTAAAACATCAGCAGCGATTTGATCGAATTTTGGTGCCATTTTTGTATATAAAGCGCAAAGCACCACTGTCATGACGAAAAGGCCGGCAGAATAAACCCAAACACCAGTAATGTTGCCAATCCACTTCTGTTGTAATACAGGTGTGAACGCTAAAATTGGCAATAAGATGTAGAGGAACAAAAATATCCCAGTTGTACCGAATAAAAAGGCTTTTTTCTTTCTTACAAACTTGTTGAAAGAATCCATATGATTGATTTTGTCGTAATTTATGGAAACGCTTTTCTCTTTTTTTATGGATACTTCCTTTTTTTCTTTTGATAAATTTGTATTTTTTACTGTTGATACATTTGCCATAACAAATTCCCCCTTACGAAAAATTATTCTGTTTAAAACGATATATTTCTGCTCCATCCCTTTCGCATGATACTATTCTAGGAGACAGAATCTTATAATTCAATATTAAAATTTTGTGACATTCAACTCTCAAAATATTCCATATCAATTAACTATCTTTGAGTTATCAATAATTTTTCTTTAAATTTTTCGGCAAGGAGGGGGAGGGAAAGTTTTACTCAAAGAATATTCGACGATTTATTTGTATAAAAAAGAGAAAAATAAACAATATGCAGAAATGTACATTTTGGGCAGGTTGGTATAATAATTTGTGAAAAATATAACATAATTCAAATTTCTGTTATACAACAATTTCGGTATGATAAAAATTTGATAACTCGAAAAATTAAAAAAATTTCTCTTGACAGAGAATTTAACCTCGATTTTGTAGGAAATTATTAACTGTTGCGAGCTATCAAGTGTCTGAAAAAAATGAAATTTACAGTGAGATTTTTATTATTTTTGTACAAAAAAAGTAGCACAAACCTTGTCAGCGGTTTGTACTACCAAACAGTTCCGTTTACTCTTCGTCAAATGTAACCGTATAAAACTTTTCGTAATGGAACCAGCTATCACTTAACGGCTGGCCTTCATCCACTCGTTTTTGGTTCTCTTCGATCATCCATGCCGTTTGAGAAGCATGGGCTTGCAACGCTTTCAATTTATCCTCTTTGACGCTTGAAACATCAATGACGACATCGGGTTCTCCAATTTCGGCAACGGTGTTGTTTGCAAAGGCCACGCCGTAAACAACCGGACGCTCACTCTTCGGCATGCGGCGCACCGCTTCGACAACGGCCCGGCCAGTCGCTTCATGATCCGGATGAACGCTGTAATTCGGCAAGAATGTGATGATGAGAGAAGGATTCAGTTCCTCAATTAATTCTTGAACGAGCTTCACCATTTTTTCATCGTCTTCAAATTCCACAGTTTTATCGCGGAAACCCATCATCCGTAAATCTTCAATGCCCATTGCTTCACAGGCTTTTTTCAGCTCTTTGCGGCGAATTTCCGGCAACGATTCACGGGTGGCGAAGGGAGGATTCCCCAGATTGCGTCCCATTTCTCCCAACGTTAAGCAGGCATATGTAACCGGAACTCCCATATTTCGGTGTAGTCGGATAAGACCGGCCGATGAGAAAGATTCATCATCCGGGTGCGGAAAGACCATTAAAATATGGCGTTGAGGTTTTAAAGTCATGTTTGATCCCTCCTTTAAGCAAATGGCGTTTCACTGATTTCCAGTGCGATGGCCAATTTTCCTTCCTGATTTAAACCGGCCATTAATAACCGTCCTTGTTCATCTAATTCATAATGGGTGATCCCTTGCGCATAAACCCATCCATTTTCCAATTTCAATCCAATTCGGTGGGGATTGTCATCGATGACTTTACCATGCTCATATCGGATTTTCGCATTGCGGATGAATGCGCTCGCGTTGAAAAATTGTTCATTGTAATGGGTGGCATATGAGCCGTTGGTTGTTTCCAGGTGTATATAGACGTCTTTGTTTGCAAAAGAATCAATGATCTTTTGAAGCTCTTGCACATCTACTTCTTTCACTTCACATTCCCCTTTCCCGAAAGACTATGTCAATAGTATAGTAAAAAATTCCACATTATGAAAAGAAAAAGCAACATGAATTAGAATCGGGCGAATAAAAAGAAACACCCATACAGTTTCATTGTACGGGTGATTCCTGCATCTCATGCTATTTTTCATGAAAATTCTCTAGTGAAAGAGAGCGATGAGCTTAGCAATATGAGCGGTCAGATTTCCTGGATGGTCACCGTTGGAGCGCCGTATACGTTTTTTGCCCCGTGCATGACCGGTCCAACGTATTGATTCAATTTCCAGCCGTGTTGGATGGCTGCAGAAACGAACGCTTTGGAAGCGACAACCGCATCTTTTACAGATAAACCGTTTGCCAAATTGGCAGTAATGCTTGCCGCAAAGGTGCAGCCTGCGCCATGATTATAACTTGTGGCTATCGGATCTGTTTCCAATGCATAAAACTTGTTTCCATCAAAGAATAAATCGAGCGCTTTTTCTGTACCGAGGGAGCGGCCGCCTTTGATTACCACATTTTTTGCGCCCAATGCATGGATTTTTTCCGCGGCCGTTTTCATTTCATCAATGGTTTTTGGCGTTTTCATACCGGCCAATTGTCCCGCCTCAAAAAGATTTGGCGTGGTTACCAAAGCGAGGGGGAGAAGATACCGAATCATTGCGTCCACATTGCCCGGATTCAAAACTTCATCTTCGCCTTTGCAGACCATGACCGGATCGATGACTACATTGTTTGTTCCGGATGCCTGAATCCCTTCTGCGGCAACCTGGATCACTTCCTCATTTGGAAGCATTCCGGTTTTCAAGGCATCAATGCCCGTGGAAATCGCAGTTTTTAATTGGTCTTTTAACACGTCTATCGGTATGGTATAAACGCTATGTTTCCAGCCTTGGTCCGGATCCATTGTGGCGATGCATGTTAAAGCCTGCATACCGTAAGTGCCGTATTCCTGGAAAGTTTTTAAATCGGCGTGGGTTCCTGCACCGCCTGATGCGTCAGACCCGGCGATCGTTAACGTTTTTTTCAATGACAATTTCCTCATCTCCTGCTTCATTCTCTGCAATTTTTATTATATCCATCTCCTGACTTTATAAAAATGGTCAGAATACAGAAAAATGATGATGTCAGAATGTGGGGGATGAAAAGGAGGCTCGGCGTGAAGTATCGGGTTCTTTTAAAAATCAACTATTGATTCTCTCCGCGTATTAGAGTAGGTTGAAAATGAGGTGTTTCGACATGAAGAAAGTTTTCGACAATGATTGGCAGGAGATATTGCAGGAGGAATTTGAAAAGCCCTACTATCAAAATTTGCGGAAATTCATTGCCAAAGAATACAGTACAAACATCGTGTACCCGCCCATTGATGAAGTGATGAGCGCCTTTTACACCGTTCCATACAAAGAGGTGAAAGTGGTGATTCTGGGTCAGGATCCTTACCACGGCCCCGGACAAGCGCACGGCATGTGCTTTTCCGTAAAGCCGGGGGTGCCGCATCCGCCGAGCCTTCGAAATATTTTCATCGAATTGCAACATGATTTGGGATGTCCCATTCCAAAAGATGGGTATTTGATGAAATGGGCGAAGCAAGGGGTGTTCCTGTTAAACACGGTTCTTACCGTAAGACAAGGGCAGGCCAATTCCCATCAAGGGATGGGTTGGGAGCAATTCACCGATGCGGTCATTGAAAAATTGGCACAAAGGGAAGATCCGATTGTCTTTGTTTTATGGGGAAGACCTGCGCAAATGAAAAGGGCCATTATCGAAAAGAACGGTTCCCACCACACCATTTTGCAAGCGCCCCATCCAAGTCCGTTAAGCGCCCATCGCGGGTTTTTCGGGAGCAGACCTTTCTCGAAAATCAATGCCCAACTCATCGCCTGGGGCAAGGAACCGATTGACTGGTGTTTGGAGTAATGTCTTCGTTTATAACGAGTTTTTGAACAAAATTCATTCAACTTTTCACTGTCTATGAAATTTGGTACATTGGAATAAAGGTGGGATTCCCATGAAAGTTGACTGTTTTAAATGCAAATTTTTCAAAGTAACGTGGGATCCTAATCATCCCCGTGGCTGCGCAGCGTATCAATTTAAGACGAGGCAGCTTCCATCCGTTGTCGTTAAACAATCTTCCGGAACGGATTGTTTAAAATTTGAACCGAAAGAATTCAAAGGGGGGAGAAAATGATTTCCTATAAAAGATTGTTCGGGGAAATTGAACGGTATGCTTTAAAAGCGAGAGAAACGGAAAATGAACAGGAACTTCGGGAATTGTTGATTGCCGTTCGCGCATTATGTGATGTGGCGTTGAATGAACCGAAACATCCGGCGGTGACAGAACAGGGCCAACCCCAACTGTATGCAACAGGCGGAAATCGTCTTCTCCCTTCAAGGAAAATAGAGGACGAGGATGCGAATGGGGATTCGATTTTTGATTTTTAAAATTCAGAAAAAGAGGTTATGTAGATGAAAGGTTCCATCATTACAGGTGCGGTTTTCGGTTTTCTGGCTGTCGCATTGGGGGCATTTGGCGCCCACGCATTAAAAGGTGTTTTGGATGCATATGGGGAGTCAATTTGGGATACGGCAGTCCAATATCAAATGTTTCACGCGGCAGGAATCATTCTGGTCGGCATTTTAATGCATCCAAGATTAATCGGTGATACATCTCCGTTAAAATGGTCATTTCTCGCAATGACTTTTGGGATTCTATTCTTCTCAGGCAGCTTATACGTTTTGGCTGTGAGCGGCATCAGTGTATTGGGCGCAATCACGCCAATCGGTGGAGTGCTGTTTTTGATCGGATGGACATTGGTGATCGTCGGCGTTGCAAAAAGCCGAATCTATTAATCTGTGAAGGGCAGCTTAAAGTCGCATACATGACTTTAAGCCGCCATTTTATTTTGTGTTCCAGGGGGCGGTTCGACCCGGTGCGGCCATGAGAAAAGTAACGAAATTTGGTGAATAAATTCATAAGATTTCGACACATTTAATAAATGTTTCATGTTACCATAGAACATGGAAGGAGTATTTTTGGCAACTCGGAAAGGGGTACATACATTGGACAGTCTATTGTTGGCATTGGACAAGTATTATGAGGAAATGGTTTCCATTCGGAGATATTTGCATGCAAATCCGGAGCTATCTTTTGAAGAAGTGAATACGCCAAAATATATTGCGAACTTTCATAGAGAACTGGGTCTTGAGGTTCGTGAAGGAGTAGGCGGAAGAGGCGTGGTGGCCGTTTTGCGCGGAGGAAAGCCGGGAAAAACGGTGGCGTTGCGTGCGGACTTTGACGCATTGCCGATCCAAGAGGAAAACGACATCCCTTATAAATCCAAAGTGGACGGCGTTATGCATGCATGCGGCCATGACGGACATACAGCCACTTTACTGATTTTGGCGAAAGCCCTTTATGAAATGAGGGAATCCATCTGCGGGAATGTGGTGTTTATCCACCAGTTTGCGGAAGAAGTGTTGCCGGGCGGTGCCAAACCGATGATCGAAGACGGCTGTTTGGATGGGGTGGATGTGATTTTTGGAACCCATCTTTGGGCTCCAACGCCATTAGGGGAAATTCATGTAAAGAATGGTGCGATCATGGCGGCTCCTGACATGTTTGAAGTGACGATTCAAGGAAAAGGCGGGCATGGCGCAGAGCCCCACAATGCCGTTGACGCGATTGTCCTCGGTGCGCAGTACGTCAGCCAAGTTCAAACCATTGTTTCGCGAAGAATCAGCCCTTTGAAACATGCGGTGGTCACTGTGGGACAATTTGAAGCGGGAAAAGCCTACAACATCATCGCGGAAAAAGCGACAATGAAGGGAACTGTCCGGACATTCGATGAAGATGTAAGAAGCCAAATCGAAAAGGAACTTGAATCCCTGGTAAAGTCCATTTGTGACGGCGCCAATGCGACTTATGAATTTACATATACGAGAGGATATCCACCGGTGGTCAACCATCCGGAAGAAACGGCATTGCTTGCGGATGTTGCAATGGATGTGCCTGAAGTGAAAGAAGTGAAAGAATGCGTTCCGCTCATGGTAGGAGAGGATTTTGCCTATTATCTGCAAAAGGTGCCGGGCACTTTCTTCATCACCGGGGCCAAACATCCGGATTGGGAAACGGCCTATCCGCATCACCATCCAAAGTTTAATTTTGATGAAAGAGCGATGTTGATTGCTGCAAAGACGATGGGACTGGCAACTTTGAAATATTTAGAAACTTTTTGTAATAAATGCGAAATTTAGTGCAATTTCTAGTTAAAAAAGGGAAATGAAGTAGTATAATAGGCTTAAAATAGATTTTTTTGAAGAGGTGACCGGGATGAGCATCGGGGGAAAAATGAATGTTGCTTTTTATTCATTGATGGGACTTTTATGTATATCGATGATTGTCAGTTTTATCAATTTTCAAAGAATCGATCGCCAAGTGGATGTGGCGCTGAATGAGCGGGTGACGGCAATCCAGGAAATATCATCCGTGCGCTACCAAGTGGCCCAGCTGGATAAATCCGTAACAAAATACATGCTAATAGAAGATAATGATGATTATGAAATGGTCAATACATATATGCAGCTGATCGATAAGCAAATCGAGTCGCTTGAAAAATTGGCGGTAACCGATACAATGAAGGGCTATATCAATGAATTGAAACAATCCAAGAACAATTTTGAACAAGAATTCTCCAAAGTGGCTGAAAGAGTGAAAAATGGGGAAACATTATCGGAACATGAAAATATTCAAATCATCAGCCAAAATCTGATTGATACAACAGACAAAATGATCGAATATCAAACAGGCCAATTGGAAGATATCAAAAAAGGGGCAAATAGGGCGATTTCCTCATCCAACATTACGGCGGTAATCGTGTTAATAGCCAGCTTAATGGTCAGCTTTGTTTTAGTTTATTTCGTTAGGAAAACGATTACATTGCCTTTGAGAAAAGTGGTGGATGCGGTAAAGGTGGTTTCTTCCGGCGATTTGACGGAAGAGAATTTGAAAGTGATCTCCAAAGATGAAATCGGCCAGCTTTCGGAAGCTTTCAATGCAATGAAAAATAACTTGAAATCGCTTATTCGGAATGTGCAGCAAAATGCGGAACAATTAAGTTCAGCCGCTCAACAGCTTTCCGCAAGCACGGAGGAAATTTCCGCTTCTGCCGAAGAAATGACTCGCCGGGTAAATTCCACAGCGGAAGTGGCCCAAACGAATTCCCAAGCGGCCAATGATTCGGCCCGTGCGATGGATGAAACGGCGATCGGCGTGCAAAAAATCGCGGAATCCACTCAAGTGCTGCATTCCACTTCATTGGAAACAAGCGATATGGCTTCCCATGGTGGAGAGATTATCCGTCATGCGGAAAAACAAATGGACACCATTAACCAGTCTACAAATCTTGTGAATGAATTGGTTCAAAAATTGAGCAAACAAACGGAAGAAATCGAAAATATTTCAAGAGTGATTGCAGAAATCACCGATCAAACGAACTTGCTGGCATTGAATGCGGCCATTGAAGCGGCCCGTGCCGGTGAACATGGGAAAGGATTTGCCGTTGTGGCTGAAGAAGTCCGCAAACTGGCGGAGGAATCAAAAGAATCTGCAAGCCAAATTACCGATTTGACGGTAGAAATCAAGCGGGATACAGAAAATGTGGAAAAAGCGGTATCCGATTCCTTGCATTCGGTGGAAGACGGTGTAAAAGTCATTACAGAAGCAGGACAATCTTTTGCTGATATTGTGAAGGCCATTGAAAAAATGAAAATGCAAATTGAAGAAATCTCTGCTACAAGTGAACAAATTTCTGCAAGTGCAGAGGAAGTATCAGCGGCGGTCAATGAAATTTCGAACGCTTCTACAGAATCCGCAAGCGAAATTCAAATGGTTGCCGCCAATATTGAAGAACAAACGACTACAATCGAACAAGTGAATAAAGTGGCTGCGGAATTGAGCGAAAATGCCCAAAATCTGCAGATGGAAATCCGGAAATTCCGCTTATAATCAGGTGGGGAAGGCTTGTTCAAATAAAGTTCATAACAAAATGGCAAATTAGGAACAATGCCTCGATGGGCCTGTACCTTCATTGATGGATGTGCAAAGATATATACAAGGTTAATAAAAAAAGAGCGAATTAGAAAAAACTTTTCTATTCGCTCTTTTTCAATTGTTTTTTTCCATTATCGCTGGGATCTTGGCCGGGCCGAATTAATATATCTGAACCCTTCATCGAATCGGGCATAATCGAAATAAATCATCGGTAATAAATAAACGTGATTTGTACTTTCTTCACGAATTACCGCATGATCTCGGCCCGCTTGCAATACGGTACCGCGAACCCGGAGTACATTTCCGCGGGTTTCTCCCGGTAACGTTTCCGAAGATGGAAATGTGAAATAGAATGTGCCGGGCACGCCGATATTTTCGCGTAAAATGTTCTCGATATACGATTCTTCCGTTTGTCGTCCAGTGGAAGGTACTACAGTTCCGGAAGGTGTCATGACGTTTCCGCTTTGGGCAGAAAGCGGCGTTTGTTGCACTTGCCCTTGACCGAAAAACGGTTGTTGATAATATTGATTTCCCGACGCACCGGGACCCCAATAATAATAAGTCAAGCATAACATCCTTTCTTATCAATTTTTAGATGCCTGGACAAGCACCTTCAGCAGGTGCAAAGAAACAATGGGATTTGAATCGGCCGGAATTCCATTGTCCATACCACTGGGCAGGGCAGCTTCCTTCAGGCTTGAAAAACCAAAGGGCTCTGTCGGCAGGAACAAAGCGTTCACCGTTGATGACTCTGCGCGCCAACGCAATATCTTGTGGACGCGCCCGCTGATAAAAGTAGCTTTTTTGTACGGCTTCAAAGCCACCAGGACTTTGATACACCATATCTTCGATGCTGCGTATCTGTTTGAAATCCAGACAGTCTGCTCTTACGCGATTGACGCCGACATTTCCGACCAACAGCATGCCAAGGTCTCCATCGCCTTCCGCTTCTGCCCGCATCAATCGGGCAAGTAAGGCAACATGTGCTTCGTTAGCGGCAATAACAGCGATTTTTCATACCTCCTCAACATAATGTATGCATTCAATCAAGAATCAGAATAAAAATTGAAAAAAATGTTTAAATTGATTGAATAAAGTAGATGAAACGGGGTGAAGCCTGTATAAAGTACGCTCCAACGCAATAAAATAGAATAGAAACGATTGACATGTTTCGACATGCAACACTATTGAATAGAATATGAGTAACGGTGTTAGTTGGTGACAATTTAGGGAATAGTTAATTAAAAAAGGGGAGAAGGGAGCCAAAACGATTAATCTGGAGGTTGGTTACATTGCAACTTGGAATTTGGGTTGGGATAGTCGTCAGTGCGATTTTGTCATTTGTGATTGCGGGATTATTCAATCAACCACTCCATTGGTATCTCTTCATTTTGATACTTTTCATCGGTTTCTTCACGCAAACGGTGATTTTGATTTTGCAAACGCCTGATGAACATGAGTAAGCGAGACGCACAAAAGCGTCTCGCTTAAATTTTATTATTGAACTTTCACAAGTTTAGCGAATTTTTCTTTATCCAATAAAGTACCTACAAGGAATTCACCAAATTCCCCGTAGCGGGCGGACGCTTCATCAAAGCGCATTTCATACACAATTTTCTTAAATTGTAGCATATCGTCAGAGAAGAGTGTTACGCCCCATTCATGGTCGTCCAAACCGGTAGAGCCTGTGATTATTTGTTTTACTTTACCTGCATATTTGCGGCCGATTTCGCCATGGGAGCGCATCAACTCGCGGCGCTGACTCATCGGCAACATATACCAGTTGTCATCCAATAGGCGGCGTTTGTCCATTGGATAGAAGCAGATATATTTTGTTCGCGGAAGTTCTGGATATAAACGGGAGCGAACATATGGGTTTTGATATGGATCTTCGTCAGAACCGCCTAAATAGTTGGAAAGTTCCACAACCGAGAAATAAGTATATGTCGGAATTGTATAATCGGCAATTTTTAATTTGTTGAATTCCGTTTCCAATTCGTGAATTTCATCTGGCGTTTCGCGGAGAATCATGAACATGAAATCCGCTTTTTGGCCAATTGTGGAATAGAAGGCGTGGGAACCGGTTTTTGCTTCGTGTACTTGTTCCAATTTATCAAGATATTGATAAAATTCTTCCAATGCGGCTTGTCTTTCTTCTTCAGAAAGCAGTTTCCAGGAAGTCCAGTCCATTGCACGATAATCATGCAGGCAGTACCAGCCGTCTAAAGTAAATGCTGCTTCGCTCATTACATTAACACTCCTTCGATTGATAATCGTTCAAAATAATCTTAGCATAAATCAAGAAATTTTCCTCCCGATTAAGCTTTAAATTTAATGAACCTTTCATGAAATCGCCCACTTTTATTCACAATTGTTTTTGTGTATGCTTGAACTGTAGAAGGCGCAACCGAAAGCAAATTGTGCTGAACCTATTGTGAGGAGCAAACAAAATGCATTCATTATTACAGCAAAAAACGTGGCGTTTTATCGATCAATCCCTTTCCACGGACCGTACCCCCCTTGAATCGTTTGCGATGGATGACACGCTCTGCCAATTGGTGGGACAAGGGTTGTCGGTTCCGGTTGTCCGCACATGGGTGCACCACCCATATGTCGTGTTGGGCATTCAAGATCACCGCATGCCTTATATCCAAGAGGGAATCGAGATGTTGAAAAAAGCCCATTATGAAGCGATTGTCCGAAATTCCGGCGGGCTTGCGGTCGTGCTGGATAAAGGGATTTTAAATATTTCCATCGTCCTTTCGGAAGCCCCGGGTTCCATCAGCATTAACACGGGTTATGAAGTCATGCTGCAATTTATAAAGCTGTTGTTTTCCGAAGCCGCAGAAAAAATTCAGGCCTATGAAATTGTGGGTTCTTATTGTCCCGGCTCCTATGATTTGAGCATCGGGGGAAAGAAATTTGCGGGGATATCCCAACGCCGTTTGCGCAATGGGGTGGCCGTCCAGATTTATTTATGTATTGAAGGCAGTGGAAGCGAGCGTGCGGAACTGATTAAACATTTTTATGAAACCAGTTTGAAAGATGCAGAGACAAAATTTCAATATCCGAAAATACAGCCTGATGTGATGGCCAGTTTAAGCGAATTGTTGGACCGTCCCATCACCGTTCAGGAAACCGTCATCCAAGTTCAACAGCTGCTCGCTTCACTTTCTGGGGATGTATTGTTCCAGCCTCTGGAAGGCGATGAATTGCAATTATATTCTTTTTATTTAAAGAGAGTTTTGGAGCGGAATGCAAAAATGCTTGGAAATACGTAGATGGCGAATCAATTCGGCACATCTACGTTTTCTTTGCTAGATTGTTGTTGCATATGGGAATAATCGGCAACTAAATTCCCGTTTTTCTCCATTTTAAATACCGGTGCAATGCGCGGTTCTTCATCTTCCAATGTAACGAGTCTGCGGGCGCGGTTCATGATTTGAACAAATTGCTCGTAATCTTCGCGGATTTGTTTGTTTTCCTTGCGCAGTTTTTCCACTTCTTTTTCCAATTCTTTTATTTTTTCAGTAGCGGAGTTTGCAATTTGACGCCATTTTGTCGCTTCATTGTCGTTGCCTCCCTGGGATTGCAGGCGCAACAAGTATGCAATGACAATATCTAAATTCATATCAGATAAGGAAATAGGCTTGGATTCCCCGTTTGATCCCGGAAGCAAATACACACCCGGCGAACGTCTTCTGCCGTTCACACCCAACAATTTCATCCGCTCTTTCCGGATTCTTTTTGCTTCTTCCAGTTCTTTTTCATAACGTTTGCGAACAACGGCATTCCATCGGAAACCGCATGCAGCAGGAGTCCGATTCAATTTATCTCCGGCTTCTTCAAAAGCGTTCAATTGCGTACTTCCTTCTTTTACATGTCTTAATACCGCTTCGGCGAGCAGTTCGTCGTTTTCTTTTAACCATGCATCCTGTCTGACTTTTGCCATTGTTTAACCCTCCTGTTAATGTAGTAGTTTCTTATTGTCAAAACATATCGTGTCCAACAAGTTCCAATTTTATTCATTTTTCTGATGAATTTTTTATATGAATTTAGCAAAAAAAGGCGGAATTCAGTCCTTTGTTGGATATTTGTCCTTTTTACTTGAATGGAAGTGTGGCTATAGTCTAAAATATCTTTTAGGCTAAAAAATGAATTTGATTGATAGAAAGGATTGTTGATCATATGGCGGCAAACGAATTTAGAGTTTGCGATGAATGTCAAGCCGTCAATTTAAAAACGCTCATTCCGAAATTGAAAAAGTTGGATCCCGATGCAACGATCGTCATCGGTTGCCAATCCTATTGCGGACCCGGCCGCAAAAAAACTTTCACTTTCGTCAACGGCAGACCGGTAAACGCATTAACGGAAGAGGAATTAATGGAAAAAGTGAAAGCCAAATTGAAGATGGATTAAACAAAAGCTACTTTCTATCGTGGTAGAAGGTAGCTTGTTTTATTTTTTATCAGCTTTGGCCATAAGAGGTTGTTTTAATCATCGGAGTTTCAAATATAATCGTTTTTATCCAATAAAACCTGTGGTGGATGGGGATACATGGAAATTTTTGCGGCTTTCCGGGATTTCCTTGCGGTTTTGGGAAAATGCATGCCTCCGCCAAAAGCCGCACCCGAAATTCTCCCGGCTTCCACAACAACAATGGCGTGTAAAAAATTAGAAAATTTCTTATAATAGATAGTAAGAATTGGAAGGAACGAGGTGCGGTAATTTTGGTGGAATATGCAAAACAAAAACTTCCGGAAGAAAAAGTGTTCAAAGATCCCGTGCACCGATATGTTCATGTTCGAGACCAAGTGATTTGGGATTTGATTGGAACAAAAGAATTTCAGCGTTTGCGCCGGATCCGCCAGCTGGGCACGACATATCTCGTGTTTCATGGTGCGGAACATAGCCGATTCAATCATTCGCTGGGGGTTTATGAAGTCGTCCGCCGCATTGTGGATGATGTATTTCACGGAAGACCCGATTGGAATGAGGATGAACGCCTTCTGGTGCTATGCGCGGCGCTGCTCCACGATTTGGGCCACGGTCCATTTTCCCATGCGTTCGAAAATGTGTTTAAAACGGACCATGAATATTTCACAAGAAAAATATTGCTGGGAGAAACAGAAGTAAATGCGGTTTTGAAGCGGGTATCGGACGATTTTCCTGAAAAAGTGGCCCAAGTGATTGAAAAAACTTATGAAAACCAGCTTGTGGTCAGCCTCATATCGAGTCAAATCGATGCCGACCGGATGGATTATTTGCAAAGGGATGCTTACTATACCGGGGTAAGTTACGGCCATTTCGATATGGAACGAATTCTCCGCGTCATGCGTCCGAGAAAGGGGAAAGTCGTCATTAAATCCAGCGGCATGCATGCGGTGGAAGATTATATCATGTCCCGCTATCAAATGTACCTGCAAGTGTATTTCCACCCCGTTTCACGCAGTGCGGAAGTGTTGTTGCACAACATCCTCAAAAGAACAAAACATTTGTATGAACAAGGATATCAATTCACCTTTAAACCGGTTCATTTTCAATCTTTCTTTGAAAATAAGATTACGGTGGAAGATTACCTTGAACTGGATGAGTATTTATTAGTGACATATTTCAAAATGTGGATGAAGGAAAAGGATCCGATATTAAGAGATTTGAGTACGAGATTTGTGAACCGCAAATTGTTCAAATACATCAATCTCAACCCGGAAGAAGAGCCGGAGCGTTTCGAACGATTAAAAGAGCTTTTCCGTCAAGCGGGTGTGGATACGGATTACTATATTTATCACGACTGCACATCGGACTTGCCTTACGATTACTATGAGCCGGATAAAGAAACGAACCGATTCCCAATTTTTTTGGAAATGCCGAATGGCGAAATCAGGGAATTGTCCCAGGAGTCTTTCATTGTGGATGCCATTGCCGGCCGCATGAAAAAGGACCATAAAGTTTACTATCCGAAAGAAGCGCTGATGGATCCAACCTTAGATCAAAGTTTAAAAATCGAAATGGAAAAGCTATTGAATAATGCAAAATAATTGGATGATTGATGTGGCTCGCATTGATTTTTGTTAAAAAACCATAATAATGGGGAAACATTCCGTATTAAAAATTCTTAAAATATTCTGGAAGAAAGAAGAAATTATATTATAATAGAGTTTGACTACCTTAGAGAAAGGAATGTAGCATGAAAAAATATCTTAGAATTTTTTTATTGATGTTTCCCCTGTTATGGATTGCCCCAAATTTGGGGGAAGCAGCAAGCAAGGTGAGTTATGCCGTTCCTTTGTATGACAATGTCAAGGTTTACGATAACCGCACCGGCGCACTGGTACCGATCGCAACGATGAAGAAAAATCAGCCGCTGGTCATTGACAAAGATTATGGCCAAAACTGGTGGCAAGTCAAATTCGGAAATGGCTACGGCTTCATCGCCAAAAGGGATGTGTATCGTTCGGTCACTTGGACAACAAACAACGTCAATACGAAGGCCAAAAATTCGAATACGACGGTGTTGATCAACAGTGATGTGGAAGTGTTTGACAACACCTCGGGAAAATTGGAACCGATGATCACGATTCATGCTGGTATCCGTTATCCGATCATCAGTGATTACAGCAAGAATTATTGGAAAGTGGATGTAGGTGGCAGAATCGGTTATATGCCGAAATATCGGACAAGCGTGGACTATGGTGTGCCGATTTTAATGTATCACCACATTTTAACTCCGGAAGAAAAAGCGAATTCCCAATTCGCCAATGCCAATACAACCGTGACCACCATCGAATTCAACAACCAAATGCAATGGCTGAAAAACAATGGTTATCAAACCATCTCACTCTATGATTTGGAAAGATATTTGAGACGGCAAGTGAATCTTCCGGCAAAAGCGGTGGTTCTTACTTTTGACGACGGCATAACAAGCACAAGGGAGTATGCTTACCCGATTTTGAAGGAATACGGCTTTACCGCAGAACAATTTATCATAACAAGCAGAATTCCTTCTGAAAAGCAGCCTTTCCAATGGGATACCCTGCGATTCTTCAGCAAACAGGATATGGATGAGTTGAGCGATGTCTTCCGCTACGGAAGCCACACTCATGATTTACATAGTCTGGTAGGGAATAAAGCAAAGGGAATCACGATTTCATATAAGGACTTATATAATGATTTGGCCAAGAGCAGAAATATTTTAGGCACTTATTATTTTGCTTATCCATTTGGCCAATATAATCAAAACTATTTGAATGCGGTGAAAAAAGCGGGTTACCGGATGGCTGTTACGACAAGAAAGGGTAAAGTGAATTTGGGAGAAGATTTATATACTTTGGAACGATTGGGCATCGAACCGGGGCTTTCGATGGATGAATTTGCAAAAAAAGCAGGCAATTACAAGTAGAGGGTGACGAAAGGGTCACCCTTTGCTTTTGTGAATATCTGATAATTTGAAACGGAACATCCCGCAATTTCACATCGGGTGGCCCGCTTTGCCATTTACTTGTCGGAAGCCCGTACGCCGCCTGTTGCATAATGATTTTTGGGCATTTCTTCAATGATGATTGTTACGGCTTCAGGTTTTGCTTGAATCGTTTCAACAAGCGCTTCCGTCACTTTTTCAACCATCGCTTTTTTCTGTTCATCTGTGCGACCTTCCAACATTTTGATTGTTACTACCGGCATGACGCAACCTCCTAGTGGATAAATTGTAAGTATAGTTATTATAATAGGTTTAAACGGAGGGGATGACAATATGACAAATCAAGAAAAACCGAAACAAAAGATTTCTTTCACCATCATTAAAAACGACCCGACGGATGGCCACAAAGGGTTTGGAATCGGCACAATCTCGCTGGAAAATGTCACTCCGGTATTCATTGATATAGAAGAAAAACAGGCATTTATTGATATGGGAGCCATGCACGCCAAAAGCGCGGTGGAAAAGGGCATCAAATTCACGACAAACCGGGAAGATTCCGCCGGCGGAAAACCTTACTGGCTTGTATGGGTGACGGTGGACGTGAAAGAAGACGGACCGTATTACGCAGGGGTTGCCGCTTGCGAAATGGTGGTCAACCGGGAAAAACGGAGAGGGTTTAAAATTTTGGCCGACCATGTGAACAAAATGGACAAATCCTTGAAGCGCAAAATTATCGTAGATCATATGGATGATGAATCAAAGAAAGTGCTGGCGGAATTTCTTCAAAATCATGATCAGGGCATGTGGGAACGCAGCAGCCAGCAATTGAAAGATGATTTGACGGTGCAGGAATAAATTTTTTGCGTTGTCAATAATTATGATAAAAAAAATAATAGTTTATGGCGGAAATGTGACGAAAAGTTGTAATATTCGTTCCTTTGTTGAAACCATTCTAAAAAATAAGTACACTGAAGTTATAATGATAAATAGTATAACTAGGACACTCAGTAGATAGGGTTAGGTGCTATGCGGTATTTGAAAATCCCAAGCCAAATGCCACATAATAACTCTATTTACAAAAGGCTTTCTCTTTCATAGGGGAAGCTTTTTATTTTTTATTGACCTTTTGAATAAAAAAGATGCTGGTTTAAAACCAGCACCCGATCAATGAAACAGCCCTTTGATGGAATCAAACGGGAACAGTTCAAACAAACCTTTCCATGTATCTTCATTAAAGAAATCAAGATCCGTACATTTTTTCGTTGGAACATCCTCTTCTTTTAAATACATGAGCCGTTGTTTCGGACATGCATCAGTCGCCAGTTTGCCCGTTTCAATATCGATGACGACCCCTTTTACGCCATCCGGCACTTCGAAAGATTCATCCGGTTTTTCCCGGTGAACGGCCTCCATGAAATCGATCCACACTTGCTTATGGGCCGACATTTCCGAAGAGGTCGACAACGTTTTCCCTTGGTCATAACCGTTCCAAACGCCGGCTGTCAAACTTGGACTGTAGCCGATGAGCCATTGATCCGAAACGGTTGTCCCCGATTTCGCCGCATACGTATGGGTCATTCTGGAGCGGAGGGAAACGCCTGTTGCCGGTGAGTAATCGCTGAACACCGGATCGAAAATGCCTGTCATCATTTGCGTTAGGATGAACGCATCCTGTTCGGAAATGATTTGTTCTTTCGGCGGCTCTTCATACTCGTAAACAATTTCGCCTTCTTCGTTCTGAATGGATAAAATCGTCGTCGGTTTCCGGTATTCCCCTTTGGCTGCAATGATGTTGAAGGCGTTCGTCAAATCATACAGCGAATTTTCAATCGTGCCCAGTGCCATGGATGGATTATCTTTGTTGGAATACCGCAAATTGAACCTCTTCGACATTTCACGGAATTTATCATACCCGATTTGTTCCAGCGTTTTTACCGCATAAATGTTGTCTGAGATGGCAATTGCCTGAGCCATGGACATGTCGCCATCCGCGAATTTCCCGTTGACGTTTTGGGGTTTATAAGTGGCCCGTCCATTGTCGTACGTAAAGATCGTTTCACCCACGTCCAAGAAAGTGAGCGGTGTAAAACCGTTTTCCAATGCCGCCGCATATAAGAACGGCTTGATGGCGGAACCCGGTTGGCGAAGGGCCTGTGTTACACGGTTATAGGAACTTTCTTGATAGTTGCGTCCACCGACAAGGGCCGTTACTTGGCCGGTTTTGACATCCATGCTGACAAGCCCCACTTGCAGGTCGTTGTCCGGCATGTTTTTCTCGATGGCTTCTTCCGCCGCTTTTTGATGGGCCTGGTTCAACGTCGTTTTAATGACCCAGCCGCCGGAACGGATATTCAAGTTTTTCTTTTCCAAAATGTCCGCCGCTTCTTGCCAAGCGACGTCCAAGAAATAAGGCGCGACTGTTTTGGAAGCGGTCCATTGATCGTTTTTCAGCACGATTTTTTCCGACAATGCCCGTTCCTTTTCTTCCGCCGAGATTTTATTTTGATCTTCCATCAAAGCGAGTATTAAATGCTGCCGTTGGACGGCTTTGTCATAATTATTGAGAGGGGAATAAATACTTGGCCCTTTCGGAATGCCGGCGAGCATGGCGGATTCCGCCAACGTCAGGTCGCTGGCGGATTTGCCGAAATAGTATTTGCTCGCCGCTTCGACCCCATACATGCCGTGGCCGTAGTTGACCGTATTCAAATAGGCTTCTAGTATTTCATCTTTAGAATAAAAGATTTCCAGACGGTAAGCATAAACGGCTTCCATTATCTTCCTTGTCCAAGTTTTATCCAATGTCAAATAAAGATTTCTAGCCAATTGCTGGGTGATTGTGCTCGCCCCTTGCGCTTTGCTGCGGGTTTTCAAATCCGTCAAAATGGCGCTGGCGATTCTTGGAATGTCAAACCCGTGATGTTGATAAAAATCTTTGTCTTCCACAGCGATGGTTGCTTCTATTAAATAAGGTGAAATTTCATCAAGCTCTTTCCAATAGCGGCGTTGATCCGTGAAATGATCCCCGATTTGATGGCCATTCCGGTCCAAGAAAACGGATGCTTTCGGTATCGTGAGTGGAGGAGCTCCGGCAATTTGCGCATACAATCTCAAACCGCCCAGGGCCACAACCATTGCGCATACAAAAGCGATCGTGTAGAAAGCCATCCGTTTTTTCCGTTTTTGCCGTCTCATTTTCCGCTGATAACTCCGTCTTCGATCCATCCATTTCACCTCATTTCTTCCAATTACCCATAGTATGGACTTGAAAATGGCAGTTTAATCGAGAATGCGCTTAAAAAAACTGTTGCCTTTTGTCTAAAAACGTCTATACTTTTTCTGTATGAAATGCAATTTTTGAAAAGGGCAATTTTCTTGGGATGCATTTTGATTTCCCGAATCTATAAGTGAATACGAAAAATGTCGAAAAAAGTTCCGAATTCCTTTGAATTCGAAATTTTCAGCTTTTCCGAAAAAGATCAATAGAGTAGGTGATTCATATGCGTTTTGATGAAACATATTCCGGAAATGTGTTTATAAAAAGCCATCCAAATTATGAAGAGTCCAAAGCGGTGTTATATGGAATGCCGATGGACTGGACGGTCAGCTTCCGACCAGGCTCCCGGTTCGGCCCGGCAAGAATCCGCGAAGTTTCTGTCGGCCTGGAAGAGTACAGTCCATATCTTGACCGTGAATTGGATGAAGTGAAATTTTTCGATGCGGGCGACATTCCGCTTCCATTCGGAAATGCCCAAAAATCATTGGATGAAATTGAGAAGTTTGTAAAGAAAGTTTTGGCAGATGGAAAAATCCCGGTTGGAATGGGTGGAGAGCATTTGGTGACATGGGGTGTGGTGCAAGCCGTTTATGAAAAATATCCGGATATAGCCATTCTTCATTTTGATGCCCATACCGATTTGCGCACGGATTATGAAGGGGAACCATTGAGCCACGCAACGCCGATCCGGAAAATTGCGGAAATGATTGGTCCAAGCAATGTATATTCTTTCGGCATCCGTTCAGGACTGAAAGAAGAATTTGAATGGGCGAAAGAAAACGGCATGTATATCGCAAAGTTTGAAGTGCTCGAACCGTTGAAAGAAGTGCTTCCAACATTGAAAGGCCGCAATGTTTATATCACAACGGATATTGACGTGCTGGATCCGGCCTTTGCTCCTGGCACAGGGACAGTGGATTGCGGCGGCATTACGTCCAAAGAACTGCTTGCGGCCATCCATGAAATTGCAAGAAGCGAAGTGAATGTCGTTGGATTTGACTTGGTGGAGGTTGCGCCTGTTTACGACCACTCCGAGATGACCGTGAATACGGCTTCCAAATTATTAAGAGAAATGATTTTGGGATGGATCAAGTAAGATATTGATAGAAAGGGGATTAAAGTTTTTCATGAACTTTAATCCTCTTTTTTTGGAGCGGGAGAGGGGAAACTGTTCACAAATCAGGCGGTATGGACAAAATAGGCTTAAAATCTGCAAAGAAAACGGGTGCCTTAAGGCGGTTAAATAGAATAGAACAAACTCCACTTCCATCTTGATAAGGAATGGAAAATCATCCTATAATAAATAGGTTATAGTATTACATAAGGAGTGCCCACAGGAAATGAGTGTTGAAAAAAACGTAAAAATCAAAGTCATTTCAACGATCCGCCCAATCGAAGGGGACGAGGAAACCTACGAACTGTGGATTCAGGGAGTTTGGTTGAAAAAGAACGATAAAATGTATTTGCGATATGAAGAAATAATGGAAGACCAAACAATCCGCACAACGGTGAAAATGAACAACGACCATGCACTCATTTTGCGCAGTGGAGCTGTCAATATGCGGCTGCCATTCAGCCTGGAAAGCAGACAAAACGGTCATTACGACACAGCCTTCGGAACGTTGCCGCTGCAAACGAAAACGCATCGTCTGGGGTTTGAACATACGGAAGAAAATAATATCAGTGGCAGATTCAATGTGCAGTATGATTTAATAATTAGTGGACAATCAGTCGGTCATTATACATTGGAAATTCAATATACGGAGGGACAAGCATGAATGCGGTAGAACAATTGCAGGAAAAACTGAAAAACTTGTTAAAGGCGGCTGTAGAAAAAGCGCAACTTTTGGAAGAGGGGACGGATTTTCAAGTTCAGATCGAAGTGCCAAAAGATCAAACAAAAGGCGACTTCGCCACAAACTTGGCCATGCAACTGACGAAACTTGCGAAAAAACCTCCCCGCCAAATTGCGGAAGCGATCGTTGGCAATCTTGAAACAGAAGGCACAGAAATCGAAAAAGTGGAAATTGCCGGACCTGGTTTCATCAACATTTTTGTACGCAAAGATTTCCTTGCCGATATTGTGAAAGCGGTGTTCGATCAAGGTGAAAATTATGGCCGGTCAAATGCTGGAGGCGGCGAAAAAATCCAAGTGGAGTTTGTATCCGCGAACCCTACAGGCGACCTTCACTTAGGACATGCCCGCGGTGCTGCATTCGGCGACTCCCTATGCAATGTGCTGGATTTCGCAGGATACGATGTCACTCGCGAATATTACATCAACGATGCCGGAAATCAGATCAACAACTTGGCTTATTCCTTGGAAGCCCGCTACAAACAAGCGCTTGGACTTGAGGCGGAAATGCCTGAAGATGGCTACTACGGCCAGGACATCATCGAAATTGCGAAAAAACTCGCTGAACAATATGGGGATTCCATCCTGGAAAAATCCGATGAAGAACGCTTCAACTTCTTCCGTGAAAATGGTCTCGCCCTTGAACTGGAAAAATTGAAAAAAGACTTGGAAAACTTCCGCGTGCGCTTTGACGTATGGTATTCCGAAACTTCATTATATAAAAGCGGAAAAATCGACAAAGCATTGGATAAATTAAGAGCAAACGGCCACATCTATGAGAAGGATGGGGCAACTTGGTTCCGTTCCACAACATTCGGCGATGACAAAGACCGCGTGTTGATTAAATCAGACGGTTCCTACACTTACTTGACACCGGATATCGCTTACCATGAAGATAAAATTCAGCGCGGCTTCGATAAACTCATCAATATTTGGGGAGCAGACCACCATGGTTACATTCCGCGCATGAAAGCGGCCATCGAAGCCCTCGGTTATGACCGGGATAAGTTGGAAGTGGAAATTATCCAAATGGTGCAGCTTTATAAAAACGGCGAAAAATATAAAATGAGCAAACGGACAGGAAATGCCGTAACCATGCGTGAACTTGTGGAAGAAGTCGGTTTGGATGCGGTCCGCTACTACTTCGTCAAAACGGCCTGCGATTCCCATATGGACTTTGACTTGGATTTGGCCGTTGCCGAGTCCAACGAAAATCCGGTGTATTATGCCCAATATGCCCATGCACGCATTTGTTCGATTTTGCGTGCCGCAGAGGAACAAGGCTTCCAACCATCATTGGAAAACCTCGATTTATTGACGGATGCAAAATCAGAAGAAGTGCTAAAAATCGTGGGCACTTTCCCGCAAGTAGTGGCGGAAGCGGCAAAACACCGCACACCTCACCGGATCGCGAACTACATTCAAGAACTGGCGGCATCCTTCCACAGCTTCTACAATGCGGAAAAAGTCATCAACCCGGACAACAAAGAATTGACAGAAGCGCGCCTTGCATTAATTCAAGCCGTTCGGGTTACCCTTGCCAACGCTCTAAGATTAATCGGCGTGTCAGCACCGGAAAAAATGTAAATCTTAATACCCAAACACCAGCTCCAACAGATGGGCTGGTGTTTTTTGTGCGCCCGGCATGTACATGAACTATAGGGTGTAAGTCCCGAACCCCGAAGACAGAAGTAGAGGTTAGCCAAGAGCAAGGGTGTCCGTGGTGACGCGGAATCTGAAGGAAGCTGGAGGCAA